>JAFQMR010000077.1 GCA_017396175.1 Clostridia bacterium | reverse complement strand
GCGGTTTTTCCGTAACAGGATCGATGATTTCGGGAAGGAAGTGATCCTCGGCAAAGTGCAGACCGTCACGCTCAACGCATTCACCCGAAACGCCGGGGCCCATCAGCTCACTCATACCGTAGTTGTCGGTAGAGAAGAGGCCGAACCCTTTTTCAATCAGATCGCGAAGCTCGTTCGTACAACCTTCTGAACCGAACAGACCGATGCGAAGCTTGATATCGTCGTTTGTAATGCCCATTTCGTGGGCAACCTCGCTCATATACATCGCGTAAGAAGGCGTGCTGACGAGAACCGTCGAGCCGAAATCCTTCAGTATCATCGCTTGTTTCTGGGTATTGCCGCTGGAGATCGGGATAACCGAGCATCCGATTTTCTCAAGTCCGTAGTGCAGCCCCAGAGCACCTGTGAACAAGCCGTAACCAAACGAAATCTGTGCAACGTCCTCGTCGGTAACGCCGACCGCCATACAAAGACGTGCCACGCAATCGCTCCAGTTGTTAATATCGTTACGAGTGTATCCGACGACAGTCGGCTTGCCTGTAGTGCCGGAACTGGCGTGAATGCGGACGATCTCCTTTTGCGGAACGGCAAACAGACCGAACGGATAGTTGTCGCGAATATCCGATTTGTTGGTAAAGGGGATATACTGAATGTCCGACAGGCATTTGATCTTATCGCCTGTGACACCCGCTTCCGAAAGCCGTTTGTGATAAAACGGCACATTGTTATAGCAATAATCGACAATGTGCTTCAGGCGCTCAAGCTGTAAGGCTTCCAACTCCTTGCGCGGCATTGTTTCGATATCCTTCTGGAAAAACAAAACAGAGACCTCCTCAATTATTATAAAGAAATATAACGAATTATAACATATCCAAACGGATTTGTCACCCCGTAAAATTATAAAATTATAAAAAAATCGGGCAAATCCGTCTCAAAATGCGGATTTGCCCGAGCGTGTTATTTGACAGAATCCTGCGGTTCTTCGGGAAGTGCAGATTGAGCAGAAACGGTCACCTTGCCGCTGTAGCAAGAAAAGACGGAGTCGACATAGGCTTTGTCGGATTTTTTGGAAATCAGACTCACGAGCGGCACGATAACAAGTCCTGCCAGCATTACAAAGGAACCCGCGTTGATCGACGATTGGAAAATAAAGGGAAGCGTTTTAATATCGCATACGTTGGAAAGAATCATCTGCAGGATCATAAAGCCGGTTCCGAAGAAGAAGGAAACCCAGACAGACAGCTTCGTAACCCCTTTCCAATACAAGCCGTACAGGAACGGAGCGAGAAACGCACCTGCAAGAGCACCCCAGGAGATGCCCATCAGCTGAGCGATAAACGTGATGTTGGAATTTGCCTGAACGATCGCAAGGATCGCGGAAACCACGATGAAGACAGCGATGAATATGCGCATAGTCAGCATCGTTCCCTTTTCCTTCACCCGCTTCATACAAGTGGTCTTCAAAAAGTCAAGAGTCAGCGTCGAGCTGGAGGTCAACACCAACGATGACAGTGTTGACATAGATGCCGAAAGCACAAGGACAACGACGATACCGATCAACATATCCGACAGCTGAGACTGTGTCAACATATTGGGAATAATGGAGTCATAGATCACCTTACCGTCTGCGCTTAGATCCGGCTCAAAAAGACGTCCGAATCCGCCGAGGAAGTAGCACCCGCCTGCAACGACAAGGGCAAATCCGGTCGAGACAATCGTACCGGTTTTGATGGATCTCTCGCTTTTGATGGCGTAGAATTTTTGTACCATCTGCGGCAAGCCCCAGGTACCGAGAGAGGTCAGAATAACGACACTGAGAAGCCCGAGCGGATCGGGACCGAAGAAGGAACCGAATACGCCGGGGGTGGAGGAAACGCTTTCATCGGTAATCGTTCCAAGGTTATGAAGTGCCTGCATAAAGCCACCCTGTCCGCTCAAAACAGCCGCGATGACGGTAACGATGCCGAACAGCATAACCATTCCCTGAATGAAATCGTTCACAGCCGTGGCCGTATAACCACCGATAATGACGTAAATCGCCGTCAATACCGACATCAGAAGAACACAGTATTCGTAAGGGATACCGAACGCGGATTCGAATAAGCGGGACAAACCGTTATACAAAGATGCCGTATAGGGGATCAAAAACACAAAAACGATCAAAGCCGCCGCAATACGTAACGCATTGCTGTCAAAGCGCTTACCGAAAAAGTCGGGCATAGTGCGGCTGTCGATGTGTTGCGTCATAACGCGTGTACGACGGCCGAGGATCACCCAAGCGAGCAGTGAGCCGATCAGCGCGTTGCCGATGCCGATCCACGTGGAAGCAATACCGAAACGCCAGCCGAATTGTCCTGCATAGCCGATAAAAATAACGGCTGAAAAGTAGGAGGTACCGTAAGCGAAGGCGGTCAGCCAAGGGCCGACACTGCGTCCGCCGAGCACAAATCCTTGAGTATCCGTGGCGGAACGGCGGCACAGGAAGCCAATCAGCACCGTAATACCCAAAAACACCAGAAGCATAATAATTTTGATGGCCATGAGAATAGGTTCCTTTCGCGCATATTCGCTTTAAAGTGTTGGGACTTTAAAGCGATAAAGTGAAGCTGTATGTTATTATACGCGTGTTCTCATGAAAAGTCAAGCGTTAACGGAATAATTTTTCGTGTGTTTTCATAGAAATAACGTAAATCAACGAACGTCAGGAGTGTGAATATGCCGAGAATCTATTTAAGTCCGTCACTTCAGGAGAGAAATCCGTACGTTATCGGCGGAACAGAGGAAGGGTATATGAATCTTGTGGCGGATGCGATGGAGCCGTACTTGCGCTCGAACGGGATCACGTTCACGCGTAATCGTCCGGATCAGACGTTGTCACAAGTGATCGCGGAATCCAATGCGTCTTATTACGATCTGCATCTGGCGTTGCATTCCAACGCGGCAGGCGCAGGGAAGGAAGGAACCGTACGCGGGACCGATGTGTATTATTATACGCTCAGCACGGAGGGGAAGCGGGCGGCAGATGACATCGTGATCACAATGAAGGAGATCTATCCGCTCCCGGATCGTGTGCGAAGTGTACCGACTACCTCTCTTGCGGAGGTGCGTCGCACGATCGCTCCGTCCGTTTTGGTTGAAATTGCTTACCACGATAATGTTGAAGATGCTACATGGATCCGAAACAATATTGAAGGAATTGCAAGGGCTCTTGTACAGGGCCTAACAGCGTATTTTCAGATACCGTTTGTGGAAGCGACAGCGCCGCAACAAGGGACGGCAGTAACGGCGGGAGGCGTACTGAATGTACGGGAGCGTCCGACCTCAGCATCGGCGGTTCTCGGTGTGATCCCGAACGGAGAAGCGGTCACGGTAAACGGCGCATACGATGATTGGTATATTGTAAATTATCAAGGCTTGGTCGGCTATGCCGCACGTCGGTTTATCCAAACAGTATGAAAAGGTGCGGTGTGTCGTAGGACACATCGCACCTTTTGCTGTTTTCGGTATTACCAGGGAAGATCGAGAATGGTGTGGTTGCCGAATTTGCGGATCTGCGCTTCGCCTGTGAGCAGGCATATCAGCAACCGATAGGTTGTTACGGGATCGTCCAAAAACCGTTCACGGATCAGCTGTGCTTGAGCATCATCGGCCACTCGAAGAGTAAAAGACATCATCGGATTATCCGAACGATCAATGCTGCAGGTGACCGCCACACCGGTATCCAGCTTCACGATATCCACCTTTGTATCCTTTTCACGGCGTTGACGGGTAAGAAGTCGTACAGCAGCTTCCACTGAGCGCTCGCGAAGAGTATACGGCACACGTGTCGTTAACGTTTGTGCGGCAGAGCGTCCGACAGGTGTCAACTCGAGCAAACCGTTCTCATCCTCCGTCAGATTGCCGAGTCGGACCAGCTCATCTATGGCCGCTTCTGTCTCAAAGAAGTTGGCCATTCCTTCCGAAAAAATGATCTCGACAACGTCCTGGCGTGCCATAGGCTCTTCCACGCCCGACAACATATAACAAATCAGCACGCGAATGTCGCGGGAGTTGAGAAGACCGCCCGGTGCGACACCGCTGGTAAAAGCATCGTGTTCCATCGGTTTAACCTCCTGCAATGGTTTTTTACAGTATATCACAATTTTGTACTTTTGAAAAGGCGGATTTTGAAATTTACAATGATTTCGGATCGAAAGCGCAGAGCAGTCAAGGCTTTGCGCTTTTTTAGACCGTGCACAGAACGTGGACTTTTTCTGCGAAAAAAACCTTTGACCTCTTTTATTTTACAGATTGTTGTGTTATACTAATAAATTGAAATACTATGTTTTGAGATCCGATCGGAAATGAAGTGAATATAAGGGAGGTATAGCTGTGGATCGTTTTGAATTGATATCCAAGTATAAACCGACAGGCGATCAACCCGAAGCGATCCGCCGTCTTGCAGAGGGCATTTTGCGCGGAGATCGGGAGCAGACATTGCTCGGTGTAACCGGTTCGGGTAAGACGTTTACGATGGCGAACATCATCGCCAAGGTGAATCGACCGACACTTGTTTTGGCGCACAACAAAACACTTGCTGCACAGTTGTGTTCGGAGTTTCGTGAGTTTTTTCCGAATAATGCGGTAGAATTTTTTGTCAGTTACTACGATTATTATCAACCCGAAGCGTATATTGCTACGACGGACACCTATATCGAGAAGGATTCCGCTATCAACGACGAGATCGACAAGCTTCGCCATTCCGCAACACTGGCTCTGTCCGAGCGGCGGGATGTGATCATTGTGGCGAGTGTTTCGTGTATTTACAGCCTCGGTAGTCCGATCGATTACCGTAATATGGTGGTTTCGCTCCGTCCGGGGATGGAGATCGCACGTGACGATCTGCTGATGAAGCTGATCGAACTGCAGTATGAACGAAACGACATTAATTTTATCCGTAACAAATTCCGCGTGCGCGGCGATGTTGTTGAGATCTACGAAGCCGGCGCCAGTGAGACGGCCGTTCGCGTTGAGTTTTTCGGGGACGAGATCGATCGTATCCGAGAGATCCATCCGTTGACGGGTGATGTCAAGCGTGATATTACGCATGCGGCGATCTATCCTGCGAGCCATTATATTGTGCCGCCTGAAAAAATGGAAGCGGCATTACAAGCGATCAATACCGAGCTTGAAGCACGCGTTGAGACGTTCAAGGCGGAAGGAAAGCTGGTGGAAGCTCAGCGTATTCTCCAACGCACCCGCTATGATATGGAGATGCTGCGAGAGGTCGGTATGTGCAAGGGGATCGAAAACTACTCTGCCGTGATGGCGGGGCGTGCTCCCGGTACACCTCCGTATACGCTTCTCGATTATTTTCCCGACGATTTTCTGCTGTTTGTGGATGAATCGCACGTGACACTGCCGCAGGTTCGCGGTATGTTCGGCGGCGACCGTGCACGTAAGCAAAGTCTTATTGAATACGGCTTCCGTCTGCCGTCGGCTTATGATAACCGCCCTTTGAATTTTGAGGAGTTTTATGACCATCTTCACCAGGTGGTGTTCGTCAGCGCAACCCCCGGGGAGCTGGAACGGGAAAAAAGCACTCAGATCGTCGAACAGGTCATCCGCCCGACGGGCTTGCTGGATCCCGAAGTGGTTGTAAAACCTGTGGAGGGACAGATCGATGATCTTCTCAACGAGATCCGTATTCGTTCTTCGCGCGGTGAAAGAGTCCTGGTAACGACGCTTACCAAGAAAATGGCGGAGGACCTTACGACGTTTTATGAAAATGCCGGTGTGCGCATCCGCTATATGCATCATGATGTCGATACAATGGAGCGAATGGAAATTGTAAGAGGGCTTCGTCTCGGTGAGTTTGATGTATTGGTCGGTATTAATCTTCTGCGCGAAGGACTTGACATTCCCGAAGTATCGTTGGTTGCGATTCTTGATGCGGATAAAGAAGGCTTCTTACGCTCGGAAACCTCGTTGGTGCAAACCATCGGCCGTGCTGCCCGAAACGCCGCAGGACAGGTGATCATGTACGCGGATGCGGTTACCCCGTCGATGGAGCGGGCAATCGGCGAAACCTGTCGTCGTCGGGAGATCCAGATGGCGTACAACGCCGAACACGGTATCGTTCCGCAGACGATCATCAAGGATGTACGTGATGTGATCGATATGGGCGGCAAGTCGAAGGATCGTCCGAAGAGACACCTTACGCGGGATGAGCGTCTACGCGAGATTGAAGCGCTTAAGAAGGAGATGCGCCACGCATCCGCGCTGTTGGAATTTGAACATGCGGCCTATCTTCGCGACCGTATCCGTGAGTTGGAAGAACAGTGATTTTGAAATGAAGTGGAAGTGCAACTATGGCCATTGAAAACATTGTGATTCGCGGTGCCCGCGAGCACAATCTGAAAAATGTGGATATTGAGATCCCGCGCGACCGACTTGTCGTATTTACAGGCCTTTCGGGATCCGGGAAATCCTCTCTGGCGTTTGATACCATCTATGCCGAAGGACAGCGTCGCTATGTCGAAAGCCTGTCCTCGTATGCGCGGATGTTTTTAGGACAGATGGATAAGCCCGATGTCGATCAGATCGACGGTCTTTCGCCTGCCATTTCGATCGATCAAAAAACAACCTCGAAAAATCCGCGTTCCACTGTCGGAACGGTGACGGAGATCTACGATTACCTCCGTTTGCTGTATGCCCGTATCGGTGTGCCGCACTGTCCGGATTGCGGACGGGAGATCCGTCAGCAAACAGTGGATCAGATCGTGGATCGTGTGCTGGCATTGGAAGAGGGCACACGGATTCAGGTCATGGCGCCGATCGTGCGCGGCCGCAAGGGCGAGCACGTCAAGGAACTGGATTCGGCCAGACGCTCGGGGTATGTCCGTGTGCGCATTGACGGCAACATGTATGAGTTGTCCGAGGAGATCAAGCTTGAGAAAAACAAAAAGCATTCTATTGAGATCGTGGTGGACCGCCTGGTGATCAAGCCGGAGATTCGCGCACGTCTTGCCGATTCCGTTGAGACCGCTACCTCTTTGACAGGCGGACTTCTTACGGTTGATGTGATCGGCGGTGAAGAACTGACGTTTTCTCAGAATTATGCTTGCCCCGAGCACGGTGCGTGTGTCGAGGAGCTGTCACCGCGTATGTTTTCGTTCAATAATCCGTTTGGGGCATGTCCGCATTGCAGCGGTCTCGGATTCTATCAGAGCATTGATCCCGATAAGCTGATTCCCGATCGTTCCAAAGCGCTGAATCAAGGCGCGATCAAGGCGAGCGGCTGGGGCTTCTCGGATACGGGGACGCTTTCGCAGATATATCTGGAAGCGGTGGCGGAGCGTTACGGCTTTACAACCTCCACGCCGATCGAGCAGCTTACAAAGGAACAGCTGGATATTCTTTTTTACGGCAGTAAAGGAGAGCGCGTCACGGTTCATCGCCGCAACGAATACGGTGAAGGCACGTTCCAGACGCCGTTTGAAGGCGTTATTACCAATTTGGAACGCCGTTACAAAGATACCAACAGTGAGTATATCCGTTCGGAGATCGAACAGTATATGAGTGAAAACGATTGCCCGCTTTGCCACGGAAAGCGACTTCGCCGAGAGAGCCTGGCTGTCACGGTGGGTGGGGAGAACATTCACGATCTGTGCGGGCGGTCTGTTTCCGAAACGCTGGAGTTTATCGATTCGTTGAAGCTTACGGAAAAGGAGAGCCTGATCGGCGATCGGATTCTGAAAGAAATCCGCGAGCGTCTCGGATTCCTCAACAGCGTCGGTCTTGACTACCTGACGCTGTCACGTACGGCAGGGACACTTTCGGGCGGCGAAAGCCAGCGTATTCGTTTGGCGACGCAGATCGGCTCGTATCTGATGGGTGTGCTTTACATTTTGGATGAGCCGAGTATCGGACTTCATCAAAGGGACAACGATAAGTTGCTTGCTACGTTGAAACGCCTTCGCGATCTCGGAAACACGTTGATCGTTGTCGAGCACGATGAGGATACGATGCGGGCGGCGGATTATATTGTTGATATCGGCCCGGGAGCGGGAATTCACGGCGGTCAGATCGTCTGTGCCGGTACGCCTGAGGAGGTGTGCGCGTGTGACAACTCGCTGACGGGACAGTATCTGAGCGGTAAGCGCTCCATTCCCGTACCCGAAAAGCGACGTGAAGGCAACGGGCATTATCTGACAGTGGTCGGTGCTTCGGAGAATAATCTTCAGAATATCACCGCTTCGTTTAAGCTCGGCGCGTTCAACTGCGTGACGGGCGTATCGGGCTCGGGAAAATCGACGCTTGTCAACGAGATTCTTCACAAGACGTTAGCGTCCCGTCTGAACGGCGCACATACCTTTGCGGGTGCACACGATCACATTGAGGGGATCGAGTATCTTGATAAGGTGATCGATATTGATCAGTCGCCCATCGGACGGACACCGCGTTCCAACCCGGCCACCTATACGGGCGTGTTCGGCGATATCCGTGAGTTGTTTGCTTCCACAAAGGACGCCAAGGTTCATGGCTTCGGCCCGGGACGGTTCTCGTTTAACGTCAAGGGCGGACGATGTGAAGCGTGTCAGGGCGACGGTATTATCAAGATCGAAATGCACTTTTTGCCTGATGTGTACGTGCCTTGTGAGGTTTGTAAAGGACAACGTTACAATCGCGAAACGCTTGAAGTAAAATATAAGGATAAGAACATCTACGAAGTGCTTGAAATGACGGTTGAGGAAGGAATGGAATTCTTTCGGGATCTTCCGAAGATCTACCGTAAGCTGAGCACGCTTTACGAGGTCGGACTCGGTTATATCAAAATCGGTCAGAGCTCCACAACGCTTTCCGGCGGTGAAGCACAGCGTGTAAAGCTTGCTACCGAGCTTTCCCGTCGTGCGACCGGGAAAACCGTCTATATTCTGGATGAGCCGACGACAGGCCTTCATACGGAGGATGTCCGCCAGCTGATTCAGGTGCTGCAACGTCTGGTTGACGGCGGCAATACGGTGATCGTCATTGAGCATAATCTCGATGTGATCAAAACCGCCGATCATATCATCGACCTGGGCCCTGAGGGCGGTAATCGCGGCGGAAGAGTGGTTGCTTCGGGCACTCCCGAAGAGGTGGCGCGTGTGAGCGGCTCGTATACCGGTCAGTATTTGTCGCGTATTTTGAAAGAGGGATAACGGTATGAAACAACGAATCAAACGTCTTTGTGAAGCGATGGGTGTAGGCGGTGTAGGTGATATCGCAGAGGTGATAGCACGCGATATTGCGCCGTTTGTCGATACGGTTGAAATCGATGCGCTCGGAAGTGTGATCGCCACCCGTCGCTGTCAAAACCCCGAGGCACCGACACTGCTTCTGGAAGCGCATATGGATGAAATCGGCTTTGTTGTCACGCATATTGATGACGACGGGTTTGTTCATGTGACAAATTGCGGCGGTATCGATCGTCGTGTTCTGGCGGCTACCGAGGTGGTCGTTCTTGCGGAAGAACCCCTTGTCGGCGTATTTTGCTCCACACCGCCTCATCTGGCGGGAGAGGATAAATCCCTTCCCAAGCTTGAGGCAATGGGGATCGATGTCGGACTGTCTGCTGAGGAAGCAAGACGGCGTATTCCGAAAGGGACGCGTGTCGGCTTCCGTCCGCTGTATCGCGAGCTGGGCGAACACAGCGTCAGCGTCAAGGCACTCGATGATCGCATCGGTTGTGCGGCGGTGATCCGCGCGCTGGAATTGCTTAAGGATGAGAAACTGAATGTCCACGTAACGGCGTTGTTTGCCGTACAGGAGGAAATCGGCGGAGCGGGCGCACGTGTGGCCGCCTTTTCGAGGACACCGACAGCGGCGATTGCGACGGATGTCAGCTTTGCGTTGACACCCGATGCTCCTGCGCATAAATGCGGAGAGCTCGGGAAAGGACCGATGCTCGGTATCGCACCCGGACTTGATTATGCACTCACCGAACAGATGCGTACGCTGGCGACAACACACGGCATCGCGTATCAAACGGAAGCGATGGGTGGCGATACGGGAACCGACGCAGACGGCATCGTCGGAACAAAAGACGGTGTCCGCACGGTGTTGTTGTCGATTCCGCAACGGTATATGCACACACCCGTGGAAGTGATCGATGTGCGCGATGCCGAAGCGGTTGCGACCTGGATGGCTCTTGCGGCAAAGGAGGGGCTCGGAGTATGATCGAAACATTAAAAGAGCTTTGTATGCTTGACGGTGTATCGGGCCGAGAATCGGCGGTTCGTGACTATATTTTGAACGCCCTTTCAACATATACGTCAAAAAAAGACGTGCGTGTGGACGCGCTCGGCAATGTGATCGTGCATCTGTACGGTGCGTCAACCGCCTCCAAAACCGTGATGCTTGCGGCGCATATGGATGAAGTCGGTGTGATAGCAACGGGTATCACCTCCGATGGGTTTGTGCGCTTTGCGACGGTCGGCGGGATGGATAAGGCGGTACTGTACGGCCATCGTGTACGCTTCGGCAGTACGGTCGGTGTGATCGGCGGAAAAGCGATTCATATGTGCGTCGGCGATGAAAAAGAGCAGATCCCCGAGGGGGATTTGCTGATCGATATCGGCGCGGCGGATAAAGAACAAGCGGAAACGCTTGTACAGCTCGGCGATGTTGCGGTGTTTGACAGCGATGTTTATGAGATCGGGCATCTGCTGAAGGGCCGTGCGATCGATGACCGCTTCGGATGTGCGGTGCTTTTGGAGCTGTGTAAAACAACACCGACCTATGATCTTTGGATTGTGTTTACCGTTCAAGAGGAGGTAGGTCTTCGTGGAGCGAAAACCGCGGCGTTTGCCGTTTCTCCCGATGTAGCGGTCGTGATCGATGCCACAACGGCGGCCGATACGGTCGGCGTTGCAAAGGATAAGCAGGTCTGTCGAGTCGGTGACGGTGCGGTTGTGTCCTTTATGGATCGCCGCACACTGTACGATAAAGCCTTGTATGATCAGGTGCTTGAAATCGCGAAGGAGCTGGGGATCAAAGCTCAGCCGAAATCCATGGTGGCGGGCGGCAATGATGCGGGAGCGATTCAGACAGCCTCCTTCGGAGCCCATGTTGCGGCGGTATCGCTTCCGTGCCGCTACATTCATTCACCGTCGTGTATGGCCTCCTGTGAGGATGTACAAGCTGTTTTTGCATTGATCAAGGCGCTTTCCGAGCGCCTGCCGCAATGATCGCGCAGGTGTACGAAGAGACCGTTCGGCTGTGGACTCCCGACAGCGAAGCGGCTCTTCGTCAATGCGGGCAGGCGGCGGCCTACGGTACCGATCTGCCGTTTTTACGGTTCTATGCCGATGATCACGGCAATCGGTTATCCCTCTTTGACGGAGCCGCTTCACTGCATGCTGTCGGGGATATCGAAGAGATGCTGTTATTTCTAACGATGGATCCGTCGGTGCGCGCGGTGCGTACCGACGCCGAGACGGCACGCCGCTTGGCGGTTATGTGGGAGGCGCCGCTTGAAACAGAGGCGGTGATGCGCGCTCCCGAAAATGCCGTGTCACAGGGAACGGCAGAGCTTACGGCGCTTCGGGATATATACGATGTGCTGACGGAAGGGTTCGGCCATAATGTGATGCCACCGTTTGAAATGTGGTATGCGGATGTGCATCACCGTTACCGTCGCGGGCGTTGCCGTGCTGTCAGCGTCAAGGAAGACGGCGTACCGCAGGCTTGTGCCATGACGGTGTCGGAATGCGACAGCGCCGCGTTGATCGGTGCCGTCGCGACCAGACCGACGGCACGCGGGAAGGGCTATGCTTCGTCCTGTGTGTTACAGTTGGCGTCTATGTTGCAAAGCGAGGGGAAGACGGTATGGTTGTCCCCGAAAAACGCATACGCGCACGCTCTGTATGAACGGCTCGGCTTCTCGACAGTTGGGGAGTGGGGCAGTGTAAAACGATAACAGTCCCGAAAGGAATCAAG
>JAFQMR010000076.1 GCA_017396175.1 Clostridia bacterium | reverse complement strand
GGCAGTCCCAGCACCGAAAACTCCTGCGTGTCGGGCTGGATCATCACGAGCGATACGGATTGCAGCTGATCGTGGTCATCGGTGATGTACACGGCAATGGACAAACGATCACTGTAATGGTACAGTGTTGTCGGCTGTGTGACAGCCCCTTGCGCGGCCGTTGTAGTGGTGACGACGGTCGGTTGACTGAAGGGGAGCGGTTGCCCGGTGAGCGGCCACAGCAGAAATACAAGAGTGATAAAAACAATCAGCGCGATCACAAACGACGCGATAAAGATCAAAAAGCCGGAGGACGACGGACGCTCCTCCTCGTTATCGGGCGGCGGAGCGGCCTTTGTCGGTGCGGGGAGATCTACCTGTGTTCTTGCATCATCGGGATGCGGCATAACGTCACCTTCTTTACAAGAATGATATGCATTCAGTATAGCAAAAAAACACGGAGGACGCAAGAGAAAAATCCCCGTTCGCATAAAAGCGGACAGGGATTTTGTAATGAACAGGCTTATTGTTGTCCCATCGTCAGGACCATAACCGCTTTCTGCGCATGGAGGCGGTTTTCCGCTTCGTCAAAGATCTCGTTTGCGTGAGCCTCAAACACGTCTGCGGTGATTTCTTCGCCGCGATGCGCGGGCAGGCAATGCTGCACCATGCAATCGGACTTTGCGACCTTCATCAGCTCGTTGTTGATCTGGTAGCCCTTGAAGATCTCGCGGCGGGCGGCGGCTTCATCCTCCTGGCCCATGGAGGCCCACACGTCGGTGAACAGCACATCCGCGTCTGCGGCGGCTTCCATACAATCGGGCGTCATCAGGAACTTATCGCCGTAGCCTGCGGCAAAGTCGAGCACCTGCTGGTCGGGCTGATACGCATCGGGGCAAGCGATCGCCACGTTCATACCGACCTTCAGGCCGCCGACGATGAGGGAGTTCGCCATATTGTTGCCGTCGCCGATGTAGCACATTTTCAGGCCGTCGAGATAGCCCTTATGCTCGCGGACGGTCATCATATCGGCAAGGATCTGGCAGGGATGGCAGAAGTCGGTCAGACCGTTGATGATCGGGATCGAGCCGTAGGAGGCGAGATCCTCCACTTCCTTTTGCTCAAAGGTGCGGATCATAATGCCGTCCAGATAGCGCGACAGCACGCGGGCGGTGTCCTCGACAGGCTCACCGCGGCCGATCTGCAGATCGCGGGAGGAGAGGAACATACCCATACCGCCGAGCTGATAAATGCCCGTTTCAAAGGACACGCGGGTGCGGGTAGAGGATTTCTGAAAAATCATACCGAGGGTTTTGCCCTCCAGATGGCGGTGGGGAATACCGTGCTTCAGCTCGTACTTGAGCTGATCGGCGGTGTTAAGAATATCCAGGATCTCTTCGGTCGAAAGGTCGAGTAGCTTCAAAAGATGTTTCATAAATCAGTTCCACTCCTTCAGTACAGTTTCTAAAATCGACAGGCCGCGCCTGAGCTCATCCTTCGATATGGTCAGCGGCGGAAGCAAGCGCAGTAAGCTTTTGGCAGTCAGGATCAGCAGACCGCATTTGACACAGAGGTTCGCAACATCCTTGGCGTTTACCTTGTCGTCGAGTACAACGCCGAGCATCAGTCCCATACCGCGTACCTCTTTGACGTGGGGCATCGTCTCCAAGCGACGGCGGGCAAAATCGCCCTTTGCGCTAACCATTTTCAGGAAATCGGGATTGTCAACGGTTTCCAGCACGTATTTAGCACCCGCACAAACCACGGGGTTTCCGCCGAAGGTGGAGCCGTGCATACCGACTCCCATCACATCCTCAAGTCCTTCACGGCAAAGGCAGGCGCCGATCGGCAAGCCGCCGCCGAGTCCTTTGGCGAGCGTTACGACGTCGGGCTTGACATCGGCGTGCTCCACGGCAAGCAGCTTGCCTGTGCGGCCGATGCCCGTCTGCACCTCGTCGACGATCATAAGGAGATCGTGCTGATCGCAAAGCGCACGCACACCCTGAATGTAGGCGGTATCGAGCGGCATCACACCGCCCTCGCCCTGTACACATTCAATCATTACGGCACAGGTCGTGTCATCGATCATAGCCTTCAGGGCGTCGAGATCGTTGGCGGGAGCGTAGACGAAATCCCCCGTAAAGGGGAAGAAGTAGTTGTGGAAAACATCCTGACCGGTGGCGGCAAGCGTCGTGACGGTGCGCCCGTGGAAGGAGTTGCACAGTGTAATGACCGTGGAGCGCCCTTTGCCGTATTTGTCAAAGCTGTATTTTCTCGCAAGCTTGATGGCGCATTCGTTTGCTTCCGCACCCGAGTTGCCGAAAAACACCCGTGCCATACCGGTGCGGCGGCAAAGAGACACAGCGCAGTCGATTTGCGTCTCGTTATAGTAGAGGTTGGAAAAATGCTGTGCCATATTCAGCTGGGTGGTGACGGCTTTTACGTAGCCGGGATCGCAGTAGCCAAGCGAGGTTACGCCGATGCCGCTTCCGAAATCGATGTATTCGGCACCGCCGTCGTCAAAAGCTGTGGCGTTGCGACCGTGGTTAAGAATGACGGGAAAGCGCCCGTAGGTGGGCATTAAGGCACTGTCGTGCTGTGCCTTGACAGACTCAAAGGACATAACGGAATCTCTCCTTTATACGGATCAGAGGAACATCGTGCCGATGCCCTCGTCCGTGAGCATTTCAATCAGAATGGAATGGGGAATACGTCCGTCGATGATGTGCGTACGGCGTACACCGCGGCGTACCGCCTCGACACAGCATTCGATCTTCGGGATCATACCGCCCGAGAGCACACCCTCTTTTTTCAGGCGGGGAACGTCGCTGACCTGTACGGTGGAAATCAGGCTTGAAGGATCGTCCTTGTCGCGAAGCAGGCCGCGTACGTCGGTCATCAGAACCAGCTTTTCGGCACCGAGAGCGGCGGCAATTTCGGCAGCGGCAATATCGGCGTTGATATTGTAGCGTTCGCCGTCCGCACCGCCTGCGACGGTGGCGACAACGGGAATGCTGTCGTTGTCCAGGCAGTTGCGCAAAAGCGTCACGTCCACGCGGGAAATATCGCCCACAAGACCGAGGTCGGGCTCACGGTGACGGGTGGCAGTCAGCATATTACCGTCCAGACCGCAAAGACCGATGGCGCGTCCGCCGTTTTCGTTGATCTGCTGTACAAGCGCCTTGTTGACCTTGCCTGCAAGCACCATCTGTACGATGTCCATCGTTTCCTCGTCGGTGTAACGAAGGCCGCCGACAAACTTCGATTCCTTGCCGGTTTTTTCGAGCATCGCGTTGATCTCGGGGCCGCCGCCGTGCACCAGTACCAGCTTGATGCCAACCGTGTGCAACAGCACCATATCCTCCATCACGGCGTTTTTCAGCTCTTCGTTGATCATCGCGTTGCCGCCGTATTTAATGACAACGGTTTTGCCGGAGTATTGCTTGATATACGGGAGCGCTTGAGTCAATACCTCAGTGCGCTCGGTAATGCTGATATCCATAAGGTTGATTCCTTCTTTCAAAACGATCAGGTGCGATAGTCACCGTTGATTTTTACATAGTCATACGTGAGGTCACAGCCGTAAGCCACCGCTTCGGCATCGCCGTCGGAGAGAACGATATCGATGATGATGTCCTCTTCGGTGAGAACCGTTTTGGCGATGTCCTCGTCAAACGGAATACCGGCACCCTTCTCACAAACGCAAACACGGCCCGCTTTGGAGATAAAGGTGACCTGAACGCCTGTCACATCGACCTCGGCACCGGCATAGCCGATGGCACACAGTACGCGTCCCCAGTTGGCGTCGGCTCCGAACATTGCCGCTTTCAGAAGCGAGGAGCGGTTGACGGAGCGGGCGATCAGACGGGCATCGCTTACGGTCTTAGCGCCGTGAACCTTGATCTCCAGCAGCTTCGTGGCGCCCTCGCCGTCCTTCGCAAGGCGACGGCAAAGATCGGCACACAGCGCGTGGAGTGCTTCGACGAACGCCGTATAATCCGCATCCTTTTCGGTGATCGGGCGGTTGCCTGCGGCACCGTTTGCAAGGAGCATTACGTTGTCGTTTGTGGAGGTATCCCCGTCCACGGACATCATATTAAAGGTGTCACCGACGACCTCGTGAAGCGCTTCGTCCAGCAGGCGGCTGTCGATGGCGGCATCGGTCGTCAGGAAGCAAAGCATCGTCGCCATATTCGGGGCAATCATACCGCTTCCCTTCGCAATACCGCCGAGTACACACTCCACCCCGCCGAGGGTAACGGCGTACGCAAATTCTTTTTTTACGGTATCGGTGGTCATAATGGCTTCGGCCGCATTCTCGCCGCCGTCCTTCGACAGCTGAGCCACCAGTGCGGGAATTCCTTTTTCGATCGGCTCCAGCACAATGGAAGGGCCGATGACACCCGTGGAGGCGACCAACACGTCGTTTTGGTCAATGCCGAGGGCCTCGGCGGTCAGACGGCACATCGCCTCTGCTTTTTCAATGCCGTCGGCGGCACAGGTATTCGCAATACCGCTGTTGACGATCACAGCGCGTGCCGTACCGTTTTCAAGATGGTTCTTTGTAACGGTCAGGGGAGCGCCCTTGACCAGATTCTGCGTGTAGACAGCAGCCGCCGATGCGGGGCGGTCCGAGAGGATCAGGGCTAAATCGCGTTTTGTGCGATTGCGACGGATGCCGCAATGCACGCCCGACGCGGTAAAACCTTTAGGTGCGGTAACACCGCCTTCTATTTTCACAGCCATATACAGACTCTCACTTTCTTCAATCAGAATGCAATGGGGATCATATCGAGTCCCGCGGCCTCGGGAAGACCGAACAGCAGGTTCATATTCTGAACGGCTTGTCCGGCGGCACCCTTGACCATATTGTCAATGACGCTGGTCACCACCAGGAGTCCTGTGTGGCGGTCAACGTACCATTGGATATCGCAATAGTTGGAGCATTGGACGTGGCGGATGTTGACGCCCTGTCCCTTGGGCATCTCGCGCACAAACGGCTCGTTGATGTAGGCCGCATCATAGGCGGCGGCGATCTGCTCTTCGGTTACGCCGTCGTGCAGGCGGGCGTAGATGGTGGACAGAATACCGCGATTGACGGGAAGCAGATGGGGGACAAAGGTAATGGTTGCTTTTTCGCCTGCGAGCTTTGAGAGTGTTTGCTCGATTTCGGGCGTGTGACGGTGGGAGGCGACTTTGTACGCCGAAAACGCATCCGCACAATCGGGGAAATGCGTGGTTTGTGTCGGCTTGCGTCCGGCGCCCGTCGTGCCCGATTTGGAGTCAACCACAATGCCGACAGGGGAGACGAGCTTGTTCTTCAGCACCGGTGCAAGGCCGAGCGCAACACTGGTCGGATAGCATCCGGGGTTGCCGATGATGTCGGTGTTGCGGATGTCATCGCGGAACCATTCGCACAAACCGTATACGGCACGCTTGTGAAGCTCATCGTAGCGATAGTCCGATTGGTACCAGGATTCGTAGGCGTCGGGATCATCAAGACGGAAGTCGGCACCGAGATCGATGAATTTCTTGCCTGCATCCGCGCAAGCCTTTGCGGTATCCTGCGACAGTCCATGCGGCAGTGCGGCAAAGACAACGTCACATGTATGAACCACCTCATCGGCGTTTTGACAGGCGAGATCGGTGATCTCGCGCAATGACGGATACACCTCGGCGATCGGCTTGCCCTCGAAGGAAACCGAGCTGATCGCGGTAAGCGTGACCTGCGGATGGCGAAGCAAAATACGAACCAGTTCGACACCTGCATAGCCTGTGGCGCCGATAATACCGACTTTAATCATAAAAAGGACTCCTTTTATTCTGAAATCAGCGTGCGCACACGCGCCGCCTGCGCGCGTACGTTTTCGGGAGCGGGGCCGCCGTATACACGGCGGAGAGCCGCACAACGTTCAAGCTTGATCGCTTCGAAGACATCGTCGTCAAACAGCTCGCATACTGCCTTGTAATCCGCAAGGGGCAGAGCTTCAAGCGTCAGGCCTTTTTGAATGCACAGCGCCACCAGCTCACCCGTTGCCTTGTAGGCGTCGCGGAAGGGAAGGCCGCGGCTTACGAGATAATCAGCGGCATCGGTTGCGTTGATAAAGCCGCCGGCGGCCGCCTTGCGCATATTGTCCGTCAACACGGTCATCGTGTCGATCATCGGGGTAAAGGCGGTCAGACACATCGTGACGGTATCCAGTGCATCGAAAATCGCTTCTTTGTCTTCCTGCATATCCTTGTTGTAGGCGAGAGGCAGTCCCTTCAGAACGGTGAGAAGTGTCATCAGATCGCCGAATACGCGTCCCGATTTGCCGCGCACCAGCTCGGCGATATCGGGGTTTTTCTTTTGCGGCATAATGGACGAGCCGGTCGAAAATGCGTCATCAAGCTCGATAAATTTGAATTCCCAAGAGCACCAGAGAATGATTTCCTCCGAGAAACGGGACAAATGCACCATGATCAGAGACAGCGCCGCCGCAAGCTCCACGGCAAAATCACGATCGGAAACGCCGTCAAGCGAGTTGGCTGTCACACCGTCCATACGAAGCGTCTGAGCAACCGCTTCGCGGTCGAGCGGATAGGTGGTGGAGGCAAGAGCCCCGCTTCCGAGCGGAGAGATATTGGTGCGACGGAGCACATCCTTCAGACGGTCTTTATCGCGAAGCAGCATCTCCGCATACGCCATCAGATGATGACCGAAGGTGATGGGCTGAGCACGTTGCAGGTGTGTGTAACCGGGCATAATGGCGTCGGCATAAGTGTCCGCCTTGTCGCACAGCACGTCGATCAGCTCGGTGAGCTGATCCTGCAGAGCGGGGATGCGGTTGCGCAGATACAGGCGGATGTCGAGTGCTACCTGATCGTTTCGACTGCGTCCGGTGTGAAGGCGTTTGCCCGCATCGCCGATACGGGCGGTCAGCTCGCCTTCAATGAAGGTGTGAATATCCTCGGCGGACGGATCCACCGTGAGCTTACCGCAGGCGAGATCGTCCGCAATAGCGGACAGCCCCTCGCGGATCTGCTTGCCGTCCTCCGCTGAGATGATCCCCTGCTTGCAAAGCATAGCGGCGTGCGCCATACTTCCGAGAATATCCTCGCCGGCCATACGGCTGTCGAAGGAGATCGAGGAGTTAAAATCGTTGGTTTTGTCGTCTAATGCCTTTTGAAAACGTCCTGCCCACAGCTTCATAGTGCGTTTTCCGCCTTTCATAAAATAGGGAAAAGGCGGTGCGCGAAAACAGTCCGCGCACCGCTCCGTATTGCGTGTTGAAAATTACAGGCCCTTCTTCTTCGCCTGCACTTTGATGGGCAGACCGAACAGGTTGATGAAGCCCTGACTGTCCATCTGATCGTACACCTCGTCCTCATCGAAGGTCGCGATGTCTTCGTCGTACAGCGAATAGGGGGAGGTCAGCGAAGCGAGGATGACGTTGCCTTTGTAGAGCTTCAGCTTCACATCGCCCGTGCAGGTTTCCTGTGTGCTGTCCACGAATGCCGAAAGAGCTTCGCGAAGCGGGGTGTACCACTGGCCGTAGTAAACCAGCTCGCTGAACTTACCCGCCACCATCTGCTGCTTATAGTGCATGGTGTCGCGGTCGAGCGTCAGGGTTTCCAGCGCTTCGTGAGCCTTGTAGAGAATGGTGCCGCCGGGTGTCTCATAAACGCCGCGGCTCTTCATGCCGACAAGACGGTTTTCAACCATATCAACAATGCCGATACCGTTCTCGCCGCCGAGCTTGTTGAGCTTTTCGATGAGTTCGAGACCGCTCATCTTCACGCCGTCCAGCGCCACGGGAACACCCTTTTCAAAGGACAGGGTGATGTAGGTCGCTTTGTCGGGCGCTCTTTCGGGAGACACGCCGAGCTCGAGGATCTTGTCGTAATCGGGCTCGTTGGCGGGATCCTCAAGATCCAGACCTTCGTGCGAAAGGTGCCACAGGTTCTTGTCCTTCGAATAGTTGGTCTCACGGGTGATCGCGAGAGGCACGTTATGCGCTTCGGCATAGGCGATCTCATCTTCACGAGACTTCAGCTCCCAGGTGCGCCAGGGAGCGATGATTTTCATATCGGGAGCAAACGCCTTGATGGTCAGCTCGAAACGGACCTGATCGTTGCCCTTGCCGGTGCAACCGTGGCAGATGGCGTCGGCGCCTTCCGCCTTCGCAATTTCAACAATACGCTTTGCAATGATGGGGCGAGCAAAGGACGTACCGAGGAGGTACTGGTTCTCGTACACAGCGCCTGCCTTGACGGTGGGGATGATAAACTCATCCACGAACACCTCGCGCAGGTCCTCAATGTACAGCTTGGAGGCCCCGGTTTTGATGGCCTTCTCTTCCAGGCCGCTCAGTTCCTTACCCTGGCCGACATCGGCGGCGACCGCGATCACTTCGCAGTTGTCGTAGTTTTCCTTCAGCCACGGGATGATGATGGAGGTGTCCAGACCGCCCGAATACGCCAGAACAACCTTTTTGATATCGCTCATAATGATAACCTCTCTTCTTTAAGGTATCGCCTTGTGAAAGGCGTACCGAATGTTCGAGTATTATTATAGCAGTCTTGCGTAAAAATGCAAGAGCAAAAACGAATAATTATGCTCGTTAAATTGAATTTTGTAATTCTGTACAAATTCCGCGTAAAACAGGAGTATATTTGCGCATCTATGACGAACGAGTATACAAATATACAATTGAAGGGTGTATAAATATGCATATATAATGCATATTTATAATGATATGCACCGAAGTCTCGTTGCTGTTGCTTGGCGCTGCAGCACGGATCTGATAGGTGAAAGGGATGGAAACGGGGTACGGTGATGAATAATTCAATAAATAAGGAATATTTATATATACATATTATTACATTGGCTCTGATGTTGTACGGATCGAACAGGAGGATCCGCTTCTGACGAAGGGCAAAAGGCAATCAGTCCCCCCAGGGGATACCGCAAAACGGCTGCCATCGGTCATGGTAGCTCAATTTCGGCGCACAGAGGTAACATTTGTGTTACACTTTGCCGATTTTCGGTCTCTTCGCACGCGGGTTATACGGATCGGATGCAGTGCCGGACAGTCGAATAACTGGTAAAAAACGATTTGTCCTTATTTTCGGCCTACAAAAATATACAATTTGTATAATCTTGCGACAAAGGTCGCGATTTATGGCGCAAAAAATGCTCCTTTCAGCGGTGATCGAACCTGACGGCCACTGAAAAAGGGGGCTATTTTGTTGGGTTGCACAAAAAATTGGGGATTTTCCAACTTTTTAAAATCGATTCCCAGAAATACCAATAACTGGTAGATAGGTTGTAGAAAATAACCAAAAGAAGATGCTATTATTACTATAGATTGTGCAATCCTTAAAGAAAACAGGGTTATACTCGCCATAAGGAGGGGGTGAGATTTGTCGATTATTTGAAAACAGACTGAAATTTTGGAAAACGCAAAACGTGGATTATGTTGTGCAAGTTGCACAGTTTCGGGTTGTTCAATCTGTTTGACATGTTTAGCCGAAGCGAGTATAATACAAGACGCAATATCACCAAAGCACACATTCTGTTATGATTTGCCGTGCGGATAGGTTCTTTTATATCCATATAGTACAGTCCACCACCTTATAACACGAAATCTTGTGGTGAGAGTGCACGGCAAAGAAAGGCTTCCTTCTTTCGTCGGTCGGTTCGTTATACGACCGATAATATCAAAAGAGGGGTTAAGCCTTACGGATGCCGATTGTCGGTAACCGTTAAACGAAAGGGAGATTTGATGAAAAGCAATCAAAAGACGCTGCAGAAGATTCGGAAGCTCTTGTCCGGTCGTGCTGTTGCCGTCTCGGCTCTTGTAGCCGCCGTCGCTGTGATGATGACGTATGTTTCTATGAATATGCGTCTCGTAACGATTTCCGACGGAGACCAAAGCCACAACGTGATGAGCATGTCGAAGGATTCCGGCTGGATCCTGAAGGCGGCGGGCCTGGAGCTCAACGAAAATGACGTTGTGACATCGGAGTGGGAATTCGACCGCGGTGAGATCGTTGTGGATCGCGCTGTGGATGTGACCATTTCCGTGGATGGTGTGATGCGCACCATTTCGATGACCGAAGGTACGGTTGCCGATGCTCTGAACAAGGCAGGCGTGGTTCTCGGTAAGGACGATGTTGTCAGTGTATCGCAGGAAACGGAGATTTCCGAGGCGATTACCGTTCAGGTGGATCGTGTGACCTTTGAGGAGCGCGTGGAAACCGAAGCGGTGCCGTTTGGTAAAACAAGCTATGAAACGTCCGATTACAACAAGGGTGAATCGGTCGTTGTGACCGCCGGCGTGAACGGCGAGTTGAAGAAGACCTTCACGGATCGCCTTGTGAACGGCGAGGTCGTGGAGTCGACGCTGAAAGAAGAAGTTGTGACGAAGGAGCCTGTCGACGAGGTAACCGCGATCGGCACCTATGTCAAGCCGGCGTTCAACATCAGCAACCAGGGTGGTTCCACCCCGGACTTCAAGTATAAGCAAGTGCTTTACGGACAGGCAACCGCGTATACGAATGAAGGCGGCATTTGCGGCCAGTACACCTCGACCGGTATGCTTGCACAGGTCGGTGTTGTGGCGGTGAACCCCAACATCATTCCGTACGGCTCGAAGCTGTACATCACCACCCCCGACGGCAGCTATGTTTACGGCTACGCGGTGGCGGGTGACACGGGTGGGTTTATCTACAGCCACCCCGACACGATCGTAGACCTGTTTATGAACACTGTGGCGGAATGCTATGCCTTCGGTCGCCGTGATATCGTGGTGTACGTTCTTGAATAATTGATATTGCAAACGATAAAGAGCCTGTTCCCGTGTGTCGGGAACAGGCTCTTTTTGCTTGGTTGTTAAAAAGTGCGAAGGCCTTTCGGATAACGGTTCTTGAGTGTGCCGCCGCTGACTTTTCCGAACCCGCAGGCGACGCCTTCTACAGTGACGGCGGTATAGCCTTTCTCTGTGTCGGCGGCAATTTCTTCACCGTGCAGAAAGGCCGCTGTACGGGGATCGGTCAGCGTTAACGCTTCGACACGTCGGCACTGTGCGGGAGGTGTCGAGGTGAACAATGCGTGATGCGGTTCCAGACGATTTTTGGCGAGCGTACCGACGATCACACCCGCGCTCATGATCGGTAGGGATACGGCGGGCATTCCGTCGGGCAACAGGCGGACAATATCTCCGTAACGCGCAAGCGTGCCTTGCGGCGGCTCGAGGAAGCAATCCTCAAGCAATATCTGTGCGAGGCGGATCGTGTCGTCGGGTTTGGCGGTTCGTTTGCTTATCGTCTTTCGGGATGCGTCTCCCTGCTTTTTTAACAAGGCGATGAAATGTCCTTCTCCGCCGTCGGCAGGGAAGATGCGTCGTGCAAACTCCGTGGGAACCGAGCGGTCGACAGCAGGATCGAAGGCTGTCAGTTGCGCGGCAGACAGCGCGGGACGCCCGAACGGTACGTCGATCGGACACAATGTAAATTCGGGATGCTTTGTGAGGAATTTTGCGATTTGCAGTTCGTTCTCTTCGGGGGCAAAGGTGCAGGTCGAATAGACGATGCGTCCGCCGTCCCGTACCGCTTTGGCGGCGTTTTCAAGAATATAAGCGCCTCGCTCGGCACATGCCGCCACAAGAGCTTCGCTCCACTGTGTCAAAGCGACCTCCTCTTTGCGGAACATCCCTTCGCCCGAGCACGGAACATCCGCAAGCACGGCATCGAAGCAGTTTTCGAGTGCTTCGCAAAGCGGTGCGGTATCCAGATTGGTGACGACGGCGTTGCGTACGCCGAGTCGTTCCAGATTCTGTATCAGAATCTGAGCACGGGGGCGGACGTATTCGTTACACCATAAAAGGCCGTTCCCTTGTAAAGCGGCGGCGATCTGTGTGGATTTTCCGCCGGGGGCGGCACAAAGATCGAGAATATGCTCCTGCGGCTTGGGAGACAGCACCGTGACGGCGGAAGAGGCGGACGGCTCCTGCATATAATAGGCTCCCGCGTGGTGGAGCGGATCGCCCCCTGCTTTGTGCGGTGCATTCAAATAAAATGCATCGTCGGCAAAAGGGGAGGGGATGAGCGGGAGGGGAAACACTTGTAACAGTCGTTCGGGGCTGATCTTCAGGGTGTTGACGCGCAAGCCGCGACGGAGCGGTTGCTCGTAGCCCTGTAAAAAGGCTTCATAGTCCTCCTGCAACAACTCGCGCATGCGCGCAAGAAACCGAGGCGGCAAACTGATCAAGAAAAGCCGCTCCTTTCCGAATGGAATCAATGATGGCAATCGCCGCTGCAGACGTGATCGTTGCAATCGTGATCGCCGTCGCCGTGATGGTCGCAGTGTGCGTCGGGATCGTAGGCGAGCTTGCCTGCGAGGAACATTGCCACTGCCGCGTCGGCATCTCCCTGCACACCGCCGAAGATACGAATGCCCGCTTCGTTGAGAGCGGTTTTTGCACCGCCGCCGATACCGCCGCAGATGAGCGTATCCGCTCCGTGCTCTTTCAGGAAGGCGGCCAGCGCTCCGTGACCGCTTCCGGTGACAGCTTCCGTGCGGATGGCGGTGACATTGCCGCCCTCCACGGTGTAAAACCGAAAAGCGGGGCTGTGTCCGAAATGTCCGAACACCTGACCGGCCTGATAGGGTACTGCGATTTTCATAGGTCATACATCTCCGTTTCATAACGTAACTTCAAAAAATGTATCCTTATCATACCGCTTTTGGAGGAATCTGTCAATCTGTCAAAAAAAATCACAAAAACACGATATATTGCGCCTGAAACACCTTGAAATTTTTATATCTTGTGTTATAATAGGAGTGTTATAAGCTAGGGAAGGGTGACCTGCTTTGGAAAAATATCGTATTTACGGCGGCAATCCCCTGATCGGCACGGTGGATATCAGCGGCGCGAAAAACGCGGTACTCCCGATTTTAGCGGCTGTGGTGCTGACAGAAGAAGTTTGCTGCATTGAAAATATTCCGAATATTGCTGATGTTTCGACTTGTCTTGAGATTTTGAACTCGCTGGGTGCAGAGATCCGTCGTTTGGACGCGCATACCATTGAAATTGATCCTTCACATCTGATTACGCATGTTGTACCGCATGATCTGTCACAGCATATGCGTGCTTCGTATTACTTCCTCGGATCGTTGCTCGGCCGTTTCGGCATTGCGCGTACGTCGATGCCCGGCGGATGCAATTTCGGTGTCCGCCCGATCGACCTGCATCTGAAGGGCTTCCGTGCACTCGGTGCGGAGGTGCCCGATCAGCTCGACAACGGTATGATCGAGGTGAAGGCGGACACGCTGATCGGTAATTCGGTGTATCTTGATCAGGTGTCGGTCGGTGCGACTGTCAACATTATGCTGGCGGCGGTGCGTGCACGCGGTCTGACGGTGATTGAAAACGCCGCAAAAGAACCACACATCGTCGATCTGGCTAACTTCCTCAACTCGATGGGAGCGGATGTGCGCGGCGCAGGTACAGACGTGATCAAGATTCGCGGCGTGGAGAGTCTCGGCGGTGCGAACTATTCCATTATCCCTGATCAGATCGAGGCGGGAACCTATATGGCGGCGGCGGTCGCAACGGGCGGTAACGTTCTTGTCCGCGGCGTGATTCCGAAGCATCTGGAGTCGATTACCGCGAAGCTTGAAGAAATGGGTGCGGATATTGAGGAACTGGAAGACGAGGATGCCGTGCGTGTGTCCTGCTCCAAGCGCCTTCGTCATTGCACGGTGAAAACAATGCCGCATCCCGGTTTCCCGACCGATATGCAGCCGCAGATTGCGGTACTGCTCTCGATTGCGGAGGGGACAAGTTTCCTGACGGAGAATATCTGGGACAACCGTTTTAAGTATCTCAGTGAGCTTCGCCGTATGGGTGCCGATGTGAATGTGAACGGTAGCACGGCTGTGTTTCAGGGCGTGTCACAGCTGAGCGGTGCACCCGTGAAAGCGGATGATCTCCGTGCCGGTGCGGCGATGATCATTGCGGCGCTTTGTGCGACGGGTGAATCCACCATCGGCAACATCTGCTATATCGAGCGCGGGTATGAAGATATCGTGGAGAAGCTTCGTGCGCTCGGTGCGGATATCGAACGGATTTATGTCGATTCCGGTACCGCACAGGCCCTGTAAACAACGTAACAGCCGAAGGACGAACGGGGATCTCCTGCTCGTCCTTTTTTCTGAAAAGGAGTAGGAAGTATGGCGCGATATTGTCCGCTGTTCAGCGGGAGCAGCGGGAACAGCACCTACGTCGGTACGGCGGACGGCGGTGTACTGATCGATGCGGGCGTATCTGCAAAACGCATTAAAAACGCTTTGGAAACCAGAGAGATCGATCCGTCGTCATTGCGGGCGATTCTTGTCACCCACGAGCATACCGATCATATCAGCGGTCTGCGGGTATTGCTTAAACAGTTGAAGATCCCCGTGATTGCCACCGAGGGAACGCTCGAAGCGCTTGTACATCATAATGCGCTGCCGCCCGATGCCGTCACCATTGCGGCGAAAGAGACGATGACGGTCGGCGATCTGGAAGTCAAGTTGTTTCACACACCGCACGACAGCGCGGAAAGCTGTGGGTTTTGTGTGCGTTTTCCCGATGAGCGTACGCTGGCGATCGCAACCGATATGGGGTGCGTGACCGATGAGGCTACAGAAGCGATCACCGGATGCGATCTGGTACACATCGAATCCAATCACGATGTACATATGCTGGAGTGCGGTCCGTATCCCTATAGCCTGAAATACCGTGTGCTCAGCAACCAGGGACACCTGTCCAATGCTTGCTGTGCCGCGTTGTTGCCGTCCTTGATGCAACGCGGCTCGACGCGGTTTATGCTGTCGCATCTCAGCCGCGAAAACAATTCGCCGCTTTTAGCGTATACGGAAGCGCGCTCCGCGCTTGAGGCGGACGGCGGACGGCTCGGGAGCGATTTTTTGCTGGCGGTTGCCGAGCCGGAATCGACTGCTCCGCTGATGATGTTCTGAACAGAAAAAACTCCCCGTTCCGTATGCGGAACGGGGAGTTGCTGTTTACAGACGTTATTGGTTCGGGGCGCCCTTGGTCGAAACGGCGAGCTGACGGATGATCACATCCTGCATCGGCGCGCCTGCGACAAACACCTTAACACCCGAAATCAGCAGGTTGTTGTTGTCATCGATGGCGGTTTCGGGAATGCCCAGGTCGGTCAGCTTGATCGAGCCTTTGCAGTTCTGGTTGGCGGCAATATCGCCCGAGCCTGCTTCCAGCTTCACGCCGAGCTTATCGTTGATAACGATATACTTGCCTTCGGTGGTGGCCAACGGTGTCGCACCCCCGAAGAACAGGATGATGCTGGTGTTGACCTTGGTGGTCGAGAAGTCGTACACAAGCTCCGAGCCTTCCATCGGCACGAGCAGGCACTCCTTGTTGATGAATTGCGCATCGGGCCAGCGACCGTTGTTGTTGGAAATATGCAGATAGCCGTCTTCGTCCTTTTCAAACGTCATTTCGTCGATGTTCGGCGTATCCCAGTCGGCGGGCTCGTAGGTGACGAAATCGGTTACGGCAGGCTCAGCAGGAGAGGAAACGGTGGGGAAGCGTTCGGTGATCTTCTCCGCGTCGGGGTTGTAATGGAAGTGGTCCTTCAGGTAGGCAACGATGGTATCGGTGTAGACCTGATTGCCCAGCTCGCCCAGGTGAATGCCGTCTGCCGAGAGAAATTCCTTCGGACTGTATTCGTCGCAAGCCTTACGGATATCGATCAGATGATAGCCTTCCTCTTCGGCAAGCTCACGGGTTTTATCGTTGTAGGTGTCAAGCCAGGCGAGCGGACCGCCGACGCCGGCATAGTTGCTTTCCTTTTGCCCCTGCGACGAATAGAACTTATCCTCGTCGAGGTAGCTGGAGGTCAACAGGAGCGGTACGGCACCCATTTCTTCGATTTTTTCGCACATGGTCTTCAGGTTTTCTTTGAATTTGTCGGGCTTGACCTGCGGCACATTCTTGACCTGCATCAGCAGATCGTTCATGCCGAAGCACAGCGTGACGTAATCCGCTTCACGGTTGGTCACGAAGCGGTCGAAGCGCTCAAGGGCTTCCTTGGTGTTGATGCCGCCTGTGGCGGTGTTGAGCAGGTAGGTGTTCATCTCTTCGGAGACCGACAGCGGCCAGGTGCCGAAGGCCGTCAGGCTGTCGCCGTAGAAAAGAATGGTTTTGCCGCTGAAATCATCGGCGGGCGGCTCACCGCAGCCGCTGAGCGGCAGACAGGCAAGCAACAGCGCACCGCAGAGCAGGGCGGATAACAGGGAACGTAGCTTCATAGAAATCAACCTCCGTTTTTGCATTTATAGGCTGTTTTCAGTATACCATCTGCCCGACGTATTTGCAAGTAAAAAAGCAATGAAGCGCCCCGGAAACCGGGACGCTCCATTGCTTTGAGAAGAAAATGAGGAGAAATTACCGCTCGCTTTCGCTTGCGGTAAAGGAGAAAGCGGTGTTCGGTCTCTTGACCGTGACTACAGTATACACCCTTTTTTTCGGGAAGTGTTGAACAAACCGTTACGACACTATGAAAAGTTTCAAAGGATTTTGTGAACGTCGCGTCGGGATACGGAGAAACAACGCGAAACGGTGTTTCTTTCGTCGAACGGGGAAGTTTCGATTTTCTTTCAGGAAACGCTTGAAAATACAGGCAATATCTGTTATACTATCAAAGTATGTATACGTATATCCTTCAGGGAGGGAAGAGTATGGGCCCTTATGAGTATATCGTCACCCGTATTGACGGGGATTATGCACATCTCCGCCGCACCGACATCGAGTCGACGGAGGATCTGCTTGTGGCTCGTGCGCTGTTGCCGTTCGAAACCGACGAAGGCACCCGCCTGCACTATGAGTGCGGTCTTTATACCGTGCTTTGAGGGGATACGCATCGAAAACGGTCAATCGCAGAAATGAACATATAGGAAAGGATGATCTGTTATGGCGAGAGAAATTTTCGTAACCGAAGAAGGTCTTAAGAAACTGGAGGAGGAGCTGGAGTTCCTCAAAAGCGTAAAGCGTAAAGAAAACGCCGAAAAGATCAAAGTGGCGCTGTCCTTCGGCGACTTGTCCGAAAACAGCGAATATGACGAAGCGAAAAATGAGCAGGCCATCACCGAGGGCCGCATTGCGGAAATCGAGGAGCAGCTCAAAAACGTGCATCTTGTCGACGCGAACGCGCTGACCAACGATGTGGTACGTGTCGGTCTTTCCGTGAAGCTGAAGGATCTGTCCGACAACTCGACGGTCGAATACCGTATCGTCGGTGTGACCGAAGCGGATCCGTTTGAGGGCCTGATTTCCGATGAATCCCCGATCGGCAAGGCGCTTCTCGGTCAGAAGGTCAACTCGGTCGTTGAGGTGGAGATCCCCCTCGGCACCGTGAAGTTCAAGATCATGAAGATTTCCAAATAAGAAAGAGGCAGATCCCTTATGAGTCAACAACACAATGTGCAGGAAGAGCTGTCCGAGCAGCAACTCAGCGAGCTTCTGCAGATCCGCCGCGACAAGCTGGCGGCTCTGCGGGATGCGGGCAACGATCCCTTCACGATCACCAAATATGAGCAGACACATCATGCGGCGGAGATCGTCGAGAACTTTGAGGAGCTGGAAGGTCAGCCTGTGTCTGTGGCGGGCCGCCTGATGACCTGGCGCGATATGGGTAAAGCGAGCTTTGTTGATCTGCGTGACGGCAGCGGCCGCATCCAGATCTACATCCGCATCGACGAGCTGGGCGAGGAGGCGTATGCCGAATTCAATACGTGGGACGTCGGCGATATCATCGGTGTCAAGGGTACGGCGTTCCGCACCCGCCGCGGTGAAATTTCGGTACATGCGACCGAGCTGACGCTGTTGTGCAAGTCGCTTCTCCCGCTTCCCGATAAATACCACGGTCTCAAGGATGTGGACACCCGTTACCGTCAGCGTTATCTCGATCTTATCATCAATCCCGACGTGCGCGACACCTTTGTCAAGCGCAGTCAGATCACCACGCTGATCCGTCAGTTCCTCAACGAACGCGGCTTCCTTGAGGTGGACACGCCTGTTCTTCACACACTGGAGATCGGTGCGTCCGCCCGTCCGTTTGTGACGCATCACAATACGCTGGATATGGAGATGTATCTCCGCATCGAAACGGAGCTGTATCTGAAG
>JAFQMR010000075.1 GCA_017396175.1 Clostridia bacterium | reverse complement strand
TCCTCCATCGCCTTGGCAAACGCTTCCAGCTGTTCGTCGGTCGCGAGATCGCATTTGTTGCCCGCGACGATCATCGGCAGAGCCGCCAGGCTCTCGCTGAACTTTACAAGCTCCTCGTTGATGGTGTCGAAATCGGCAAGCGGATCGCGTCCCTCACTGCCCGCCACGTCCACAACGTGGACAAGCAGACGGCACCGCTCCACGTGACGCAGAAAATCGTGTCCGAGGCCGACGCCCTCCGACGCGCCTTCAATCACACCGGGGATATCCGCCATCACAAAGGATTCGCCCTGCGCCACACGCACCACACCGAGAACGGGAGACAGCGTCGTAAAATGGTAATCGGCAATGACGGGCTTTGCCTCACTCACGACCGAAACGAGCGTCGATTTGCCGACGTTCGGAAATCCGACCAGCCCCACATCCGCGAGCAGCTTCAGCTCAAGGCGTACGCGGAACTGCTCTCCGGGGACACCCGGCTTTGCAAAGCGCGGCGCCTGGCGCGTCGGTGTCGCGAAATGGCTGTTACCCCAGCCGCCGCGTCCGCCCTTCGCCGCAATAAACGGCTCATCCGAGGACATATCCGCCATCAGGCGGCCCGTATCCTCATCAAAAATCAGCGTGCCGCGCGGCACCGTGAGGACGCAATCCGCCCCCGCCTTGCCGAAGCAACGCTTTGCGCCGCCCTGCTCGCCGTTTTGCGCGTGAAACTTGCGCTTGTAGCGGTAATCGGTCAGGGTATTCGCGCCGTCGTCCACAACGAACACCACATTACCGCCCTTGCCGCCGTCACCGCCGTCAGGGCCGCCCGCCGCCACATATTTTTCGCGGTGAAACGCCACGGCACCGTTGCCGCCGTCCCCCGCGCGGATCTCAATAATCGCTTTATCAATAAACATTTGCTCTCGCCTCCTGCTGTAACCGAAAAATCCCCATCGGCGAACCGATGGGGATAAGGAGTCGGCTTTTATTGCTCGGCGTACACGCTCACACGCTTGCGGTCCTTGCCCACGCGCTCGAAGCGCACGGTGCCGTCCGTCAGAGCAAACAGCGTATCGTCCGAACCGATGCCCACATTGGTACCCGGATGGATATGGGTGCCGCGTTGACGCACCAGGATGTTGCCGGCCAGCACGAACTGACCGTCAGCGCGCTTAACGCCAAGGCGCTTGGACTCGGAATCGCGGCCGTTCTTGGTCGAGCCCATACCTTTCTTATGTGCAAACAGTTGCAGATTGATTTTCAACATAGGGTTCACACCTCCGTGATGTTAACTGAAATGATCGTTTCGTTCTCTGCGGCGAGAGCTTCGAGATGCAGTCGGAGTCCCGACAGCACCATCGCGCACGCTTGCGCGTCCTCTTGTCGCAGTCGCAGCGTCATCAGTCCGTCGGCCGTTTCCAGCACGAGGGGCTTGACGCCGCCGATGTCGGTGACGGTGTTGACCGTGAGATAAACCGCCGAGGATACCGCCGCACACAGCAGGCTGACGCCGCTGTCATCGGGCGTATCGTGGCCGTTGATCGCAAATCCGACGATCGTGTCCTTCGACACAAAAAAGTGACAGGCAATCATTGCTTACGCGTTGATGGCTTCGATCTGCACCTTCGTGTACGGCTGACGATGTCCCAGCTTGCGCTGCTTGCCCTTCTTGGGCTTGTAGGTGAAGACGGTGATCTTCTTCGCCTTGCCGTTCTTGAGAACCTTGGCTTCGACCGTAGCGCCCGCAACATACGGATCGCCCACAGAAATCGTTTCGTCGTTGTTCACCGCAATGACCTTGTCAAAAGTCACGGTGGTCTCCGCTTCGGCATCCAGCTTCTCGATGAACAGCACGTCGCCGCTGCTCACTTTGTACTGCTTGCCGCCGGTTTCGATAATGGCGTACATACTCAGTTCCTACCTTTTCTTTAGACTCGCTGATTCGGGCGGAGCTCACGGCTCACTTGCAATCGGCCCGCTTCATGCGGCAACCGCAAGTATAACACACATTATACCGCTTGTCAATGGGTAATTTTTATTCTTTTTCCGATCCGGTCGCCTTCTCCTTCTTCTTGCGGAAGCTGATCACCCACACAAGAACAAAAATCAGCACCGTCAGCACCATCACGCCGAGCGCAATACCGCCCGCGATCAGCGCCACCGTCACCCACTCGGGCCACTGCCCCTCGGGCCTTTTCGCCGTCTCCGAGCGCAGGAGCTTTGCTTCAAAATTCCAGTTCAGCACCGTCGAAGCCGCCGCAGGATCGCCGCGGTAGGAATAGAGACACCGCAGATCGATCGTGTAGATATGCTCCTCGCCGGGCGCCATCTCGGGAAGCGACAGCGAGAAGCCGCCCTCCGGATCGTTGATGTGCGCGTAGGTGTTATGATACAGCACCTTATCGCCCTCGCGGATCGTCAGCATCAGGTGATCCAGGTACTCGAGCGCCGCCGCATTGCCGTAGGGCAACGTCACCGATGTCAGCTGCAACGAGGTCGTATGCTCGCTGTCGTTACGGATGATCAGCGAACCCTCCGTATAATCCTCGCCCGCCTTCAGCTGCGGATATTCCCAATACGCGGGCGTACGGGGAGACGCATCGATAAAGCCCTGCACGGGGCTGATGTGAAGCGCATAGGTTTTGGTCAGCGTATCCTGTACGCTGAGTTCTTCGGAGGGCTCGGCGGCGGCTGTCATACACAGGCCCAGCATCAGCAGTACGCTGAGCGCCAGGGCAGCAACAGGTTTCAAACGCATAGCGATCCCTCCTTTATTCGTTGTCTTGATCGGCGTCGGAAGACGCTTGCTCTTTTTCGGCGGCTTCCTCGGCAAGGAACCGCTCGTGCTCCTCCATCCGCTTCTGAAGCGCGGCCGCCTTGATACTGATGGCCGGTTGCTCGTCATCATCCTGCTTTTTCTGCTTCTTGGACGCTTTCGGCTTTTCCGCCTTCGGCTCGTCCATCGCCACATCGGTCATGGGAACCGACGGCTTCTTTGCCGCCTTTTTGAACGGCTTATTATACTTTTTGCGCCAATACAGCTCATACAGGTTGACGATCAGAATCATCACGGCGATAAAGCCGAGAAGCCCCACACCGATCGCCACGCCCCACAGCGGCACCTCCAGCCCGAAGACCGTCAGCGGCTGATCATCGTTGCGCGCTTCCATATCCATTTGCGGAACCGTCGTCACGGGCGCGGTCGGCTGATAGAACGACGTCGCGGGAACCGACGGCGTCGGGTTATTCGCCACCGAGGGATCGCCGCTCTCCATCAGCGCCAGCAGCTGATCGGGCGTGAGCGCCTTGTCAAACAAAAACGTATCGTCAAGCTGTGCGTGAAGCGGCGCATTATCCCAGATGCTTCGTCCGATCATAATGGAATCGACGTTCATCTGCGCGGGGTTCATCAGAAACACCTCTTCGAGCGCCACGACACCGTCCACATACAGACGGACGCTCATTTCATCCGCCACGATCGCCATATGGTGCCACTCGTTCTGCGGCAGGCCGTAATGGCTGTAATTCGTGCGGGAGGGCTCAAACGCTTTCATACGGTAGGCTTCACTGTTGCCGTCGGAAATGCCGCGGTAGTATTCCATATACAGGCCGTCCAGCACACCGCCTTCCCCGTCGGTGACGGCGGGATCCACCGCGTGCGGTGAAACGGTGAAATAGTTCAGGTCGCCCGACGCCATGGTCAGCAGACGTTGCCAATACGCCGACGCAGGGTTCGCGGGATCAACGGCTCCCTGGAAATTGATCCACGTCGCAAACGTCATCTCGTTCATCAGCGTCTGTTGATACCCGACGCTCATATATTCCGACTTGCCGTCCAGCTGTAACGCCTTACCGTGCCGACCGCCGTCCACCCACGTCATGGCATCGGTGGATTGCTGTTCGCCGCCTTTATAATAATAGACATAAGGGGATGTTTCGCCGGGCTCGCCGACAAACACGATGCAGTTATTCGTCTCGTACCCCTCAAGCGCCGAAGCGCCGAGCGGACACAGTGCCGTCATCAGGCACAGCACCGCCGTCACGACGGCCGATCGCTTCCACAGCTTCATACCGTTTCCTCCGTTTCGTCCAGCAACGCATGCTCTCTGAGAATCTCCAAAAACCGCTTGACATCCGCCGCGGCACACGCCTCGTCCACCGCATAGGTGTCCGTCAGCGCCTTCACAAGCGCCTCCTCCGTTTGCGGCGTTTGTAAGCGTTCCCAAAGAAACGCGCCCGTGCCGTTGAGCGTGATCATGCCACGCAGGTCGATCGCCGCCTGTCCGACAGGCACGACCACGTGACTGTCTCCGAGCGTTCGGAGAAGCAATCCGTCTTTCAGTTTCATAGATGTGTCGTCCTTTCCGTAAACCAGCCTTTGGAACGAAGCGTCCGCAGCAGAAGCTCTCCCGCCGCATCACTTCCGTCGTTTTCAAATTTGAGGATCGGCAACGCGTCGATCCATTCCATCGCAAGCGCGACCGCCTTTTCCGAAGCACCGCCGTCATACAGCGGGCGCGGGATCGCCTCCATAAGATGGAACATCGCCTCCCGTGAGGAGACCTCCGTCACGCGGTTCTCCGCCCCTTGCTCCAGTATCACCAAGCCCCGAAGCGGTACCGTCCGCGCCGAGCACGCGTCATCGTCGCCGCAAAACGGCGTGCCGCAAAGCCAAAACCGTCCGTCCCGCTTGATAACGGCAGGGGCATCCTCGCACAGGATCTCCGCCGTCGGCTCACACCGCAGGATCCGTCCCGCCATCGTGGATTTTCCTACCTGCGGACGGCCGACCAGTGCCACGCCGACTTCCCCGACGGCCACCCCCGCGCTGTGAAGCAAACTGCCGCCTGTGCAGAGCAAATGATAGGAAAAGCATTGGAGCACGGCAAGATATTCGCGCACGGCTTCGTACGGTGTTTGCGGGGACAGCCGCAGACATACATCCGTATAGGAAGCGTCATAGGTCATCGAGGTTTTGTGATCGCCGCGGTATACGGTGTAGCGTCCGTCCCGTTCGGCAAAGGTGCGGGATACCGCCGTCTCGAACAGCGGCTTGTCCTTCGGACACGAAAACGGGACATCCCGTTCGACACGCATCCGAAACGACGGCTCGGCATCCACAGCGGGAAACCGCGCCAGCTTGTCGATATGACGCATCGTGTCGCACCCCTGCAACGCCAGTGTACATCCTGCTACCGTCGCCGTCCGCAAACCCGATCGCCCCTTTCGCCGCTGACGTATAGATAGATATAGTATGGCACGTTCCCGCCGAAAAGTCAAGCACGAAGGCACATAAGAAAAAGACCGCAGGGATAAACCCTACGGTCTTTGGTTGCTAACGGAAATTAGCGGGACTTCGCCTTCTTGGAAACCACAGACAGCGTCACAACGCCCGCAGCCGCCAGAGCGACAACCGCCAGAGCGATCGCGTCGGACTCCACGCCGGTCTTCGGGTTGTCATCCTTTGAGGAGCTCTGCTTCTTGGTGGTGGTGGTCTGCGTGTCAGAGCCGGTGTCCTCTTCGCCCGTGGGCTCTTCCTCAGTCAGAGCCAGCTTGGACAGCGTCAGAGTACCCGCCTTCTGGAGCTCGATGTAGAAAGCCGTGATGTTCGCCGAAGCGGGATCATAGCCCTCGAGCTTGTCGTTGTTGGTCTTCCAGTCGTAGTAGCCCTTCAGGAATGCGCGGCAATCGTACTCGCCCGCCGGGAAGAAGTTGTTCTCCGGAACCGTGGAGGGAGCCTCCTGGTCAACGGGGTACACGGTGTTGAAGAACTCGCCCGCGAAGGAGATCCACTTGGTCTCGCCCGCCGCGTTCTTATCGAGCATCGTGATACGGAAGGGAACGTCAGACTCCAGCTTGATGTCCACATAGGGAGTCTTCGTCAGGTCGACATCGGACATAAACTGCTCGACAGCCAGGCCGTATGCCTCGGAGAAGTCCGCGTTCGCGTCCTTCGTAACAACCACGGTGTAGCTGCCGTCGCCGTTGTCGGTCACGGTCGCATAGTCGGCATTGTTGCCGCCGATCTGGGTAGCGTTCGCAATCAGGTCGGTCGCCGCAAAAGCCGTCATCGACATCGACGCCATCAGCGCGATCGCCAGCACAATGCTAAGCAATTTTTTCATTGGAAATTCCTCCTTTTGATTATGCCGAAATTTATGGCTATTAGCATTATAGCGTATCTCATGTAAAAAATCAAGTATCACTTTTGAGATTTTCTTCACAAAGAAAAAGACCGCAGGAGGATCTCCCCTACGGTCTTTGGTTGCTAACGGAAATTAGCGGGACTTCGCCTTCTTGGAAACCACAGACAGCGTCACAACGCCCGCAGCCGCCAGAACGACAACCGCCAGAGCGATCGCGTCGGACTCAACGCCGGTCTTCGGGTTGTCGTCCTTCGAGGAGCTCTGCTTCTTGGTGGTGGTGGTCGCCTTGGTGTCGGAACCGCTGTTGTTGTTATCGTTGTCGTCGTTGCCGCTGTTGTCATTGCCGCTGTTATCGCCGGCCTTCGGGCCGATCTCCAGGGTGTTGACAACCACTTCGCCGCCAACCGCAAACACCTTACAGCCGGAGAACAGCATGTTGCCCTGATCGTCCTTCAGGTCCGCACGGTAGCCGAGGTCGTTGATGGAAACGGAGCCACTGTACTTGCCGGCAGGAATATCAACAACCGCGTCGCCGGTCAGCGGGTTGATGTAGGACTCGTCGATGAGACCGTTGAGGCAGATGAAGGAGCCGGGGCTCGCCTGGTCCTTCGGGCTCTGGCCCGCGAAGTAAACGATAAGGTTCGCCGCACCGGTCACAACTTCGAAGTCGTAGTTCAGGTACAGATCGTCCGCTTCGTTGCAACGGAAGCCTTCCGCGTCCATGTTGTAGTACGCAGACGGCCAGCCCTTGTCAGCCACGAACTTGTAGCCGTCGCCTTCAGCGGTAACGGTCACAGTGCCGTCGCCGGTCGCGCTTGCGTCGGTATACTCCCAATCGCCGGCGCTGGGGGGCATCATGCTACCGCTCGCCGCGGAAACCGCAAACGCCATCGTCGCCATCATCGCAACGGCCAGCACAATGCTGAGCAGTTTTTTCATAGGAAATTCCTCCTTTTGATTATTCGCCCGTAAAGTTAGGCAAATTTACACCTATATTGTAGCGTCGCCTCTTATAAAAAGCAAGTCACAAAATTTAACAGAGCATTTTTGATGCAGAACAAGGACAATTGAAAACAAACCCGATCGACTTAAAAATAGCAAAGTTGTTACACTTACAAAAACACCCTGTCACTTTGATGCGACAGGGTGTTTCTTATCGGTCAATCCATCGTGCGATCAGTCTTCGTCGATCTCACGGTTCTTGGACTTCTTCGCCATCACGGTTGCCAGAACCACGATCGCAACAGCCGCCACGCCAATCACCGCAATGATGATCCAAGCGTCGCCCTCGCCCGTCTTCGGGTTGTCGTCGGTCGCCTTCTTGGTGGTCGTGGTGGTGTCCTTCTTGGTCGTCGTTGTGACGTCGGACTTCGTGGTGGTGGTCGTCACCGTGCTGTCACCCGCAACCGTCGTGGTGGTGGTGGTAGCCTCGGTGGTCGTCGTAGTCGTCGTGGTGGTCGTGGTGGTGGGCACGGGGAAGCTGATGCCGCCGTCAACGCACTCGCCATCGATCTGGTTGTAGTTCGCATCCGACGCAAGCGGGATACCGAACGCATAAACAGGGACAGACGCATTGATATCCGTCACCGCTTCGAAGGTCACCGTCGCGATCACTTCGCCCTCCGTCGTCGCTCTCGGCGACAGATCCATACCGGTGATCCACACCTCGCCGAGCGTCGCGTGATCCTTGCCGATCGCGGGCTCTGCGGGATTCAGCTCGACATTATTCATCGCAAACGCGGCCAGAGCGCCCTTCGGTGCGCCGGCAACGGGCTTCAGCATCGTCTTGTTGTAGCGGAGCTTCAACTCAAACATCTGCAAGCCGGGATGCGCGTTGACCGACACATCCATCGTGATCTGCGTGCCTGCGGTGATCACATCACCCGTGTTGTACTCGTGCTTCTGCACGGTGTACACGACCTCGGCCGCCGCCTGAGCGGGCAGAGCGCACACCACGAAGGTGGAGACAACGAGGATCAGCGTCATCACAAGGCTGAACATCTTTTTCATAATAAATTCCTCCCTTTTGGGTATGGGTACATAACGATACAGTATTATTCTACACTATACCGCTTGAAATTGCAAGCGTTTTTTATAAAATACCGATTGGCGGTCTTTGTCGCAACGCTGCACTGCCTTTCGGCAAAGCGGCGAGCGGCCGTATCACAGCAAAACGGACGGCCTTTGCGAGACTTCTCATAAGGAAGTCTCGCAGTTTTATTCGCCAAAGGCGAGTGATATTGCTTCGCAGTTATATGATGCTTTCGCATCGTGATATTGTCCTACGGACAGTTTTTAGGGCGAATAAAATATCACTACGACCAG
>JAFQMR010000074.1 GCA_017396175.1 Clostridia bacterium | reverse complement strand
TTACATTGTCCGAAAACCTTGTAGAAATTGGCGGCGGTGCATTTGACAGTTGTACGAGTTTGGTCAGTATACAGTTGCCGAACTCCTTGGAGAAGATCGGATACGGAGCGTTTATGGGCTGCTCAAACTTGGAAAGTGCCGATGTGCCGGATAGCGTAAAGGAAATGGGCGAAGATGTGTTTGGGGGAACGAAGATCGCGCAATCGACTTTGGGAAGCAGCCAAGATTTTGATTATATGGAAAACGAGGATGGGACTCTCACGATTCTTTATTATAAGGGAGCGAACAACGATGTCGTGATTCCGCAGACCATCGATGGCAAAACGGTAACCAAGATTGATTTGTTAGCCTTTTTCGGAGACCTCTCTTTGTCGTTGATTGAGATCCCCGATACAGTAACTGCTTTAGAAGCAGGGACTTTTAAAAAATGCAGTAATCTTGAAAAGGTTGTATTGCCTAAGAGCTTAACAGAGATTCCGGATTCTTTGTTTGCAAACTGCGAGAAACTGAAAGAGGTTCAAATGCCTGAAAAACTGGAGAGAATCGGTGATAAAGCCTTTTCGGGTTGTTCGAGCTTGGAGAATATCGACTTGCCGGATAGCCTGACAGACATCGGCGAAGATGCGTTTGCAGGCACGAAGGTGGATGTCTCCTTGTAAAGGACATCGGAATATAGATCAAAAAGCGGTTGTGTGATTGCTTAGGGGCTCCCGCCGTCAACAACAAACAAAAACGAGTCCTTCTCAATGAACGGTGATTGAGGAGGGCTCGTTTATCTATGCAACGATATCTTTATCATTTTTACGGAGAATCTCGCGTTTGTGACACAACCGCATCGGGCGAACCCGAAGCTTTTATTACACAAGTGAAAGAGAGGAGGGGCGTACACTGTGCCGAATCGTCTCTCGTTTTTGGTTCTCTGTCAGAAAAAGCGTTAGAAAGACCGAGCTTTGAGGGTTGGTGGGAAAAACAAAAAACCGCGAAACCCTTACGGTTACGCGGTTTTAAGCTGGAGCTACTGATCCGATTCGAACGGACGACCTGCTCATTACGAGTGAGCTGCTCTACCTGCTGAGCCACAGTAGCAGATTGCTTGAGTATTATAGCAAACGAAACGCGTTTCGTCAAGAGGTTTTTTCAAAGATTCTCAAAAATCCTCATCGCTCCATAAGAGACGGGCAATCAGCGTGTTGGATAACAGGAAGCCGTCCCGCGTCAGCGCGATCCGCTGTTCGTCACAGTGCACCAGCGTCGGCGGGAGCTGCGCGGCGGCGCGGTCAACGGCGGTGGGGAGCGGAAAGCCGAAGCGCGCTTCAAACAGACGGCGGTCGATGCCGTCCGTCAGCCGCAGGCGAAGCATCGCGTATTCCTCCCACGAAGCATCCCTGACGGTGGCGTCGGGATCCTCGGGGAGCGGCTCCGCTCCTTGCAGAAAGCGTGTGAGCGACCGCTCAAAATAGGTGCGCTGTCCGCCGAAAAAGCTGTGGGCGGCAGGGCCGAGTCCGATGTATTCCTCGCCGTTCCAGTATTTGAGGTTGTGGCGGCTCTCAAAGCCGTCCTTTGCAAAGTTGGAGATCTCGTACTGCCTATAACCCGCTTGTTCGAGCGCCTCGCACGCGTAGAGATAGCGAGCGGCGGTGTCGTCCTCGTCGGGGAGAGAGAGGCGGTCGCGCTGTTCGTAAAACGGGGTGCCTTCTTCGATCTTTAACAGGTACGCGGATACGTGTGTCGCGTCGCTGTCGCGGCAGACCGCCACCGCCGCGTCAACGTCTGCCTCGGTCTGGTGCGGGGTGGCCAGCATCATATCGAGCGACAGGTTGTGCAGGCCCGCACGGTGTGCGTCCGCCACGGCTTGTCGCAGGGAGGCGGGGGTGTGACGGCGGCCGAGGGCGGAAAGCCCCGCGTCGGTCGCCGCCTGCATTCCCATCGAGAGGCGGTTACCGCCTGCCGCCTTAAAAGCCTCGAAGGTGTCGCGCAAGGTCTCGGCAGGGTTGGCTTCCAGCGTCACCTCGGCGTCGGCTGTAAGAAAGCGGTGTGCCGCTTCGAGGATCCGCGTGAGCCGTTTGCCGCCGAGAAGCGACGGCGTGCCGCCGCCGAAGTAGAGCGTGTCGGCGGTCAGCGAGGCGGGAAGAAGGGACAGCCGACGGCACAGCTCGTCGGTGTAGGCGTCCATCGTGAAGTCGTCCTGTGCGGCCAGCGAATAAAAGTCGCAGTAGGGACATTTGGACACGCAAAACGGCACGTGAATATAGAGTCCGGTCATCCCGCTCACCTCCCTTTATGATCTGCTAACAGTATACATCAAATGTAAACATTTCGCAATTGCCAAATTTTTTGTATTTTGATGGTTTACAAACGGAGAGGAATTATGTATAATATATGGGTATATCAGCTAAAATGCGCGGCGAATGACCGCGTCCTGGGAGGATGACCTTATGAAAACGATGCGTAAAGCACTGGCTCTGGTGCTGTCGATGGTGCTGGCGGTGTCGATGCTGCTGTTCAGCGGTTGCGGCACGCCTGCGACGGCGATGACGGTGGACGGCCGTGCGGTCAGCACGGGCGAGTATCTCGCGAATCTGTTCTACAATTTCGTCAACGGCTATTACCAGACCGGTCTCTATCAATATGCGATGTACGGTATGGATCCGTGGGGCGAGACGCTTGCCTACGGTGAAGGCGACGAAACGGTCGATATGCCCGTTGCCGATTATATGAAAAAGGTGACCGAGGATGCGATCGTGCGTCAGGCGGCGGTTGCGAAGCTGCTGGAGCAGTACGGCATCACCGTGCCCGAGGAGGAGCTGGAAAATGCCAAGACGGGTGCAGAGCAGCTGCTGGCGGCTGTGGGTATCACGGCGGACCAGACGGTGAAGCTCGGCTTCAACTCGCAGTATTTCTTTGATATGTACACGGCGATCAACGCCGCAGAGCCGGAGCTGTTCTACCAGCTCTACGGCAAGGGCGGTCAGAAGGAAGTCCCCGAAGCGGACATCAAGAAGTATTATGACGAGGAATACGTGGCGTACAAGGCGATCACCATGTCCCAGCTGAACGAGGACGGCGAGAAGCTGACCGATGCTGAGATCGAGGCGAATCGCAAGAGCCTGCAGGGCTACCTCGATCAGTTCAAGGCGGACGGCGATATGGACGCGGTGATCGAGAAGTACAACGCGGATACCACGCCGACGACGACCACGGCTCCGACCACGGCTCCGACCACGACCACCACCGCCGCCCCGACGACTACGACGGCGGCTCCGACCGAAGCGACGACGACCACGACGACGGTGGCAACGACTACGACGACAGCGAATACCTCGACAACGGCGACAACCACCACGACGAACCCCAATCTGCGCGTGATCACGTCGTTCAGCGATGATGAGAAAGTGGTTGAGGCCTTCAAGGTGATCCCTGTCGGCGAGGCGCAGATCATCGAATACACCGACAGCGAAGAAAACAGCTATCTGGCTCTTGTTTACCGCGCGGATATCGCGGAGGCGGGCGAGAACTTTACGTTTGAGGAACAGCGCGAGAGCTGCATCTACGGCATCAAGTATGATGAGTTCAACACCGATGTCAAGGCGATGGCGGACAGTCTTACCGTGTCGGTGGACGGTCGCGCGGTGTCGATGTGTGATCCGAAAAACTTTGTGACCGATCTCGAAAAGATCCTGGCTTGACATAGCTTAGAAACGGAGGAGCGGATAAGCTCCTCTGTTTTTCTTTTGCAAACCCATTGTTTATTTTAAAAAACGTGCTATACTGGTACTATTGAATACACAGCATACCCGACGGAGGTTGGTTCTATGAATATTATTATTGTCGGATGCGGCAAGGTCGGTCTGGAGCTTGCGGCGCGCCTCAGCCAAGAAGGACACGCTGTCACGATGCTGGATACCAATGCGGATCTGATGAAAACGGTGCTCGGCCCTCTCGACGTACAGGGCGTGGTCGGCAACGGCACCAGCTACAGTGCGCAGATGGAGGCAGGGATTCTCGATGCCGATCTGCTCATTGCGGTGACGGATAAGGACGAGACGAGTCTGTTCAGCTGTCTGATCGCCCGTAAAGCGGGTAACTGTCAGACGATTGCGCGGGTGCGTGATCCGCAGTATTTTGAGGAGATCCGTTTTATAAAGGAAGAACTCGGCTTGTCGATGGCGGTCAATCCCGACCGTGCGGCGGCCTCGTATATTGCGCGTCTGATCCAGATCCCCTCGGCGATGGAGATCGATTCGTTTGCGAAGGGCCGCGTGAATCTGGTGCGGTTCCAGATTCCCGCCGATTCGCCGATGATCGGGAAACGCCTTGCGGACATCGGCGCTCGTGCGAACACCGAAATGCTGATCTGTATGATCGAGCGCGGGGGCGATGTGATCATCCCCGACGGTAACCGCACCATCGAGGAAAACGACGCATTGTGGGTGGTCGTGAACCTTCCGCGAATCAACAAGGTGTTCCGCGCCTTCGGTATCCACGGACACAGCATCAAGAACGTGATGATCGCGGGCGGCGGTCGCGTATCGTATTATCTGGCGCAGGCGTTGCTGAAATCGAAGATCGGCGTTAAGCTGATCGAGGTCAATCCCGGCAAATGCCGCCGCTTGAGTGATATGCTCCCGGGAGCGGAGATCATCTGCGGCGATGCAACGGACGAACAGCTGTTGCATGAGGAGGGGATTGCGGATACGGACGCCTTCGTGTCGCTGACCGATATCGACGAAGAAAACATTATGCTTTCGCTGTACGCGCAGAAGGTCTCGAAGGCCAAGCTGATCACAAAGATCTCGCGCATCACCTTTGAAGAGGTGATCAATGCGTTGCCGCTCGGTACGGTGGTGTGCCCCCGTGCGCTGACAACGGAACGGATTTTGCGGTATGTCCGTTCGATGGACACGTCGGATAACAACGTGGAAACGCTGTATTACCTCGCGGGCGGCCGCGCGGAAGCGCTGGAATTTGCGGTGCGCGACAATGCGCAAAGCCGCCGTGTGGTGGACGTGCCGCTGATGGAGCTTCCGCTGAAAAGCAATCTGCTGATCTGTTGTATCTACCGCGGCGGCAAGATCATCACTCCGGGTGGACGGGATACGTTGCAGATCGGGGATACGGTGATCGTGGTCACCACGCATAAAGGCTTAAAGGATCTTACCGATATTTTGAAGGACTGAGGTTTAGGGTGAATTACCATATTATTCGCTATGTGAGCGGCTGGGTGATCGCGCTTGAGGGGATGTTTATGATGTTCCCGGCGGTGATCGCATTGATATATGCCGAATTTTCGGATATGGGGATCTTTCTCGGGTGTGCGGCGGCGTATGCACTTGTCGGCTTTTTGCTGATCCGTCGCCGACCGAAGAAGCAAGGCTTCTTTGCCAAGGAAGGCTTTGTGATGGTGGCACTGTCGTGGCTTGTAATGTCGGTTCTCGGCGCGTTGCCGTTTGTGTTCAGCGGTGCGATCCCGTCGTTCGTCGATGCGCTGTTTGAGACAGTGTCCGGCTTTACGACAACGGGCGCTTCGATTCTGACCGATGTAGAGGCGATGCCCCACGGTATGCTGCTGTGGCGTAGCTTTACGCACTGGATCGGCGGTATGGGCGTGCTGGTGTTTATGATGGCAGTTCTGCCGATGGCAGGCGGACACGGTATGTATCTGATGCAGGCGGAAAGTACGGGCCCCTCGGTCAGTAAGCTGGTGCCGAGCATCCGTAAAACGGCCGTGTTTTTGTATGCGGTATATTTTGTGATGACGGTGATCCAGTTTGTATTGCTGTTGACGGTAGGCGAGATGCCTGCGTTTGACGCGATCTGTTCGGCGATGGGTACGGCCGGTACGGGCGGCTTCGGCGTTAAGGCGGACAGCTTTGCGGGGTATACGCCCGCGGCACAGATCATCACGACGGTATTTATGGTGCTGTTCGGCATCAATTTCAATGCCTATTTTCTGCTTCTTCGCCGTCGCTTCAAGGAAGCGTTCAAGATGACAGAGGTGCGGTGGTACCTTGCGATCTATTTCGGCGTTACCGCTCTGGTTATCTGGAATATCCTTGCGACACTCGGAGGCGACGTGGGGGAGACGGTGCGTCACGCCTTCTTCCAGACGGCGTCGGTGATGACGACGACCGGCTTCTCAACCGTGGATTTTGCGAACCCCGCCGTGTGGCCGCAGGCATCGATGATGTTGCTTTTGTTCCTGATGTTTGTCGGTGCGTGCGCGGGCAGTACGGGCGGTGGCATAAAGGTGTCACGGTTACTGCTGTATGTGAAGTATGCCGCCGGTGGCTTTTCGCGGATGTTGCATCCGCGCCGTATCAAGGTGCTTAAATTTGACGGCAAAGCGGTCTCGGCGGACACGTTCCGCGCACTGCACGTGTTCCTGTTCTGCTATGTGGCGATCTTTATCGTCTCGACTGTTGTGCTGGCGTTTGACGGATTCGATCTGACGACCAACGCAACGGCGACCTTAGCGACGCTCAACAATATCGGTCCCGGCCTCGGACAGGTCGGGCCGCTCGGTAGCTTCGCGGTCTACTCGGATGTATCGAAGCTGATGATGTGCTTCAATATGCTGGCGGGCCGTCTGGAGATCTTTCCGATTGTGCTGTTGATGATTCCCGCCACCTGGAAAAAATAAACCTGAAAGCCGTCCGTCACCCCGAAAGGGAGACGGGCGGCTTTTTTGAATTTTTTCTTATCAAAATTCAAAAAAGCGGTTGACATCTGTGCCTCAGAGTGCTATAATACAACTCGCGCCGCAGGAAAGCGGAGCGAATATGTGCGAGCGTGCTGGAATTGGCAGACAGGCACGTTTGAGGGGCGTGTGTCGATGACGTACGGGTTCAAGTCCCGTCGCTCGCACCAAAAAGAAACGACAATTTTCGACAGAAGATTGTCGTTTC
>JAFQMR010000073.1 GCA_017396175.1 Clostridia bacterium | reverse complement strand
TGTCACACACGACAGGAGCACAAAGGACGAGCCCGCGCTCAGGATACTGCCGATCGTATTCCACGCAAAGCTGGAGGCGTTCACCACGCCGTTTTGTTGTTTACTCATACTCTCACTGCTTCTTTTCACGCACAAAGACAATCTTATACAGCTTGCCCGCAAGGGTGTACAAACCGAGTTTATTAACTACAGGCATCAGCTTACGGCGACATTTCGCGGTGAATGAATGCTTGCCGTATCGCAACAACACCTGCTCAAAAGGTTGAGAAGCATACGCCTTCCAAAACACTTCGCGGTTCTTGGGAGACTGTGTGGGGAACTCCAGATGTAGCTGCCACACATCCTCTTTGGAGCATTCCTGCGTCACCGCCGCCCCACGCACACGGGCAAACAGCGCCGCCCCCTTTTCGGAATTGACGAGGACCTGCGACGTGCCGCGGTCATCGTTCATAGCGGGCGCCGCTTTGTCAATGTTCCAGAAATCGGCCAATGTCAGGTCAGCACAGCGCTCGTACGAGGTATAGGCGCACTGATAGCACGACGGACGGGTGATGACCGACGAGGAGTACATCCGAAAGAAGGACTCCTTCTCCTTGTACTTTTCCGATACATTTTGCGATCCCGCCTGAATCGCCGGGTAGGACTTGTGCCAGCCTGCTTCCTTGCCGCGGAAATTGTAGCGGTCGAGCGAGCCGTGACGCGTTGCGAGGAGCGATACATAGTCCTCCCATACTTGCAGGCTTCCGACACCGTGACACACAAAATCACAGGTGACGAGCGTATCCTCGGGAACCCGCTTTGCGCGCAGGTACAGGAGCAGACCGTGCACCTGACAGGGCGTACCGGTGAACAGCACCTCACGGCCGCCGCGGAGATCCTCCTCGACCTCCTGCATCGTCTGAGCAAGATCGCTCTGGACGTATTTGGAGCCGCGGAAGCGCAGAGTCTCCGACAGCACATCCGCGCGGCTGTGGCGCACCTCAAAGCCTGCTTCGAAGCCCGCGCCGTACACCGCGCCGCCGTTTTTGACGACCTCCGCCGCCAGCGCCGACGCGATGCCGCCCGACGAGCTTTGCATCACCGTGTCGTCATCCTTATGCTGTGCGGCGAAATATTGCTGTTCAAACGTATGAGCAGGCTTCTCCTTACCGATGGAGCAAGCCTTCACACACAGCCCGCAATTGACGCAGAGCGCCTCATCCACCGACGGATAACGGAACCCCTCATCGTCCGCCTCCATCGTAATCGCGCCCTTCGGGCAAACCGACGCGCACGCACCGCAACCGCAACACGCGGTTTTTACGGGATCAATACGATTCATACCGTTTCCTCTTCTTTCTTGTCGGATGCCGTTTGCTGTTCCAGCTCACGGACGCGCTTTTCAAGAAGCGCGACCGATTGCGTGAGCTTTGTCACGCGGTCGTTGAGCTTTGTCGCCACCGAGGTGAGAAAGATCAACAGCACGAAGATGCAGAAGAAGATGACCGCAAACAGCATATTCGCCGGCACGTCAAACCCGAAGATCCCCGCAAAGAAGGTCAGGATCTGCGGGAACAGCACCATCACGAACATCACAACGCCCGCAAAGATCCAAAGCAGTGCATACTTGGTGGTCAGCTGTTTTTTCTTCAGAAAATAGATCAGCACGAAGAAATAAAACAGCATACCGATCGAAACAACGACCTGCAATTTCCAATCGATCATGATTTCACCCTCCTGTGCGTGATGCGGTACGCCGCCAGTGCGATCGACACCTTGATCATATAGTAAATGGATTTCAGCGAATGGATCGAGCTTTTGCCGCTCTGGCGCTCGCGCATCTGCACGGGGATCTCCTCGATCACCGCACCCGCCAGATTCGCCGCCACGATGGCTTCGGGTTCAGGGTAATCCTGCGCGTAGTTTTCGGCATACAGCGCGATCATCTTGCGGTCCGCCGCACGCATGCCGCTCGTCACGTCGTGCACACGCACGCCGCAGAGCATCTTGATCAGTCCGCTCAAAAACACAATGCCGAAGCGGCGCAGTGCCGAGGACTGGAAGCCTTCCTTCTTGATGAAGCGGGAGCCGATGGTGATGTTCGCTTCGCCGCGTTCGATCGGCGCCATCAGATCGTGCAGGTATTCCGCCATATGCTGACCGTCACCGTCAAACTGAATGGCGATGTCGTAGCCGTTTTCCAGCGCGTATTGATACCCTGTCTGCACACCGCCGCCGATGCCGAGGTTGATGGGCAGGTTCACGACGTTCGCCCCCGCCTGCATCAGAATCTCTTTGGTGTTGTCGGTGGAACAATCGTTGATCACCACAAAATCCACGTCGGGCGCATAGGTGCGGATGTCCTCAATGGTGGTGAGAATGCTTCCCTCCTCGTTGTAGGCGGGAATAATGATCAATGTTCGCATAGGTTTCACATCCTCCGTCAATGTACGACTGTATATTCGACCACGCAGGACACCGTCGTCACACAAAGCACCACGGCGGCAAAGATCAGCTGGCGGTCGATATTGCGTTGTAAGGTGAAGGTCTTGCTGCCGCAAAGCGACAACAGCAACAGCGGGAACACGGGCAGGAAGTAGCGTCCCTGCACACCTTGGATCACTGCGTGGGTGTTGCCCGTCCAGCCGACCGCCATACTCAGCATGGTCAGCAGAATGACCGCCGCCGATATACCGACGCACAGCAGACGCTCATACCGCTTCAGCGCCAGCGACGATTCGGCGTTCGAGATTGTCGACAGCACCAGAATGATCATAAAGCCGACCACGATCCACATCGGGATCTGGAGATTCAGACCGCAGAGCAGGCTGCCGATGCCCCAGCAGAGCCACGTATACGCCATTTCCCAGAAGGTGCGGATAAAGAGCATCACCGCATGCACGGGATCGCGCAGGAAATCGGACAGGGTGTAATTGTACAATCCCTCGTGGTTGAGCTTCGTATCACCGCGACTGCTGATCTCCAGCATCGACGGGAGCTGGAAGGCAAGCAACACGATCGCACAGATCGCGAAGATCACGCCGATGGACAGAATCTTTTTCTTCATCGAGCCGAACTGCTCCTTGCGAATCAGGAACAGGAGCAACAGCAAGGCACAATAAACCACCTTCGCAGGGACGAGCAACGCCGCCACCACACCGATGATACACAGATCCTTCACACCGATCGGTCGGCGTTCAAACACGAAGCTGAGTACCAGAGCGATGAACAGGAAGCTCATGCCGTTGACAAACGCATCGTAAGAGAGCGAGGCTCCCTGATGAAGTGCCATCGGCAACATCGCGATCAAGCCGAGCTGCAGCTTGAATTTCGGCAGACGCCTGAGCGCGAAATACACACAGACCGTGTAAAACAGCAGGTTGCAGAAGCGACCGAGAATATACAGCGTCACGGCGTTGCGACCGAGCAGACGGCCGATCGAAATACCGATCGCCTGCGGAATGTATTCCACGAAATAAGACAGCTTGCGCTTCTCAGGAATCGTGATCTCCGCTTCCGTATCCTCGACGCCCTCGCCGAACTCAGAGAACACCCGCAGATAGCCCGCCGACGTGTTCGCGTGTCCGGGGAGATCCGTCGCGTCAAAATGCTCCGCCGTACCCTTGTCGAGAGAATCGAAGCGGAACAGCATATAGTTCGACAGCTCGTACGACGTATGGTAATGATGCGGTTCATCGGGTGTTGCACGCGGGGTGATGGTGATCATAAAGAACATACCGAGGATAAACACCAACAGCGTGAGCATCACTTCGAGCTTGATGCGGCTGTAAATAAGCATCCACGAAGCACCGATCAACAAGACAGCCAGTCCGAAGAACAGCACACGGTGCAACAGATCCACGCTGTAGCACGCGGCATCCTTGACCTTGAAGGCGCTGACCAGTCCGTGCGCCTCCAGCAAGCGGTCGCCGACGTAGCAATCCCCTTGCCGCTTGCCGCTCAGACCGACCTGCACCGCCATCGCGCTGTCCGCACCCTCCGCGTTCGTAAGCACCGTCACCTTATAACGGGCGTCCTCGCGGAGCGTGAGCGGTGCATCGAGAGAGAAGGAGCGTTCTCCCGTTGCCAGCGCTTCGGTGCGCTTCTCCCACGTTTGCAGGCACACATCATTTTCATACAATGCCACCGTCAGATCGCCCTGCACGGCTTTGTCGTGATTCACAAAGGTCAGCGTAAAGAGCGACATCGTACTGCCGTCTCCCTTCAGCTCCTGCTGTACAACGACGCCGCTTTCCAGCATCTCCGACGCGGTCGGGGCCTGCGCCCCCTCCGTCTTGGTGCAGGGCGCCATCGCCACGCAGGCAAACACCAGCAGGAACACCACCGCCGCACAAAGCAGTGCAAACGTGCGGTGCTTCTTGTTGCCGAAAACGGCTTTCAGTTTCGCGCCAATCGCCATATCAAAGCTCCTTCCCCGTCGGTCGTCGCGACTGTCACGCACGACCGAGGCTATAAAACTCTATATTCGATTTATTATACCATAATCTTATGCAAATTTCAACCTATATCGCCGTAAAGTGACATAAAAAAGCACCCCCGACAACCAGTCGGGGATGCTTTTAAAAACAGGATCATTTGCTGAGTGAGCTTTTCAGAATGATGCGGGCATCGGTGCTGGATACCTCGGCATCGCCGTCAACATCCGCCGCCCGTTGCGCGACCGATGACAGCAGAGTTTTCCCGAGCACGTACTGCAGCACCGCTCGCACATCGACGGTATTGGATTGTCCGTCTCCCGTCACATCCGCAGGTACGATCACCGTATACGGTACCGTGCGTCCGCCGACAGTCGCTACCGCCTTAAAGCCTGTGCCGACATAGCGATAAGCCTCCTCTTGCGGCGCTTTGATCACGATCTCTTCCGCACCGAGCTTCGCCTTCAGCCACTGAGCAAACGCCTCACCGCTTTGCTTTAAGGGTGCCGCCTCATCAAACGACGGCATCAGCGTCTCCGTCACGAAAATATCAAAGCGGATCTCAAAAACGCGATACCACGGGAAGCGGAAGTTGTCGAGCGTGACGGTGTCGACGGGAGCCGTTTTCACCGCATCGCCGAGCTTTGTGTAATAGCTTCCCGCCATCAGGGCGTTGAGCACCTGCTGTCCGCAACCGTTGTACGCCGCCGAATCGCACCCGCTCATCAGGCACCATTCCAGCTCGTTGTTGACGTAATGCTCGCCGCCGCACAGCTCCCAATCCTCCTTGGTATCATAGCTGTACGCCGTCATCTGCGGATAGAAGTTGCTGTCGGTCCAGCCCGAGCCACCCGCTGTGTAGCGGATCCAGTACAGGAACTGGCTCGTGTAATCGGTCGCCTTGTTGCGGGCGTTGTAGGTGATATCCTTGATACAGCCGTAAGTCATCGCCTTGACAAAGCCGACATTCGAGCTGTCGGTCGCGCCGCTTGTGCCGACCAGATACGCATAGCGCGCCATTCCCGTGCCGAGTGCAATACCGAGGCTGTTGCCGACCGTGTTCCAGTTGCTGTAGCCGAGGAGCTTCGGAATCTCAACTTCTGTCAGTAACATATCCTGCAAATTCGGTAAACCCTTTACAAACGACGCGTAGTAGTTATCCCCCGTCGAGGCATCGACGATCACCGTCGGCACGTCGGCGGCAATATTCGCCTTCGCCTTGTCGATCAAGGCGCGAAGATGGCTTTCGTACATCGACGAAGCGCCGTTATTCTTCACCGTGAAGCTGTCGGAAATGCGCGTAAGTACGAGAAGCTCCAGATCTGCCGCCGCGCCCGCATTCGTCTCATCGACATAGGTCGCACCGAGGCTTTCAACGTGCGTGCGGACATTGCTCCGCAACGTGCCGATGTCATATTCGTCCGCCGCCGCATCCGCCATAGCACCGAAATAGCGCACGCGTACGGTCGGCTTGACGCCGTATACATCGCAGGCACAGCGCGCCAGCGCCATCAGGCCGCTCGAATCGGTATCCGCCGAGATGTAGATCTCATAGCGGTCGAGAAGCGCCGCAATATACTTCAGTTCATTCGTCTGGATCGTCGGCTTGGGACTGGCATCGTCCACACCGAAGACGAAGACGGTCGTCTCGTTGTTCTGCACGTTCAGACGCAACCAGTGAAGCAGATCCAGCTTACGGCGGCGAGCGTTATGGTAGGTCTGCACCATCGTACTGTTCAGTGCCTCACTGTAAGGAATCGCGTTGCCGTTCGGATCGATGCCGTATTGGCTGTAAATCGTATCCATCACGCCGACCGCGCCGTCCCAATCGTCCACATCCTCGGGGCGGATCGACAGCGACGGGCGTTCCTTCGCCGCATACTCGCGGAACGCATCGTACGCACTGCCGCCGAGTCCCTTATAGCCGCCCGTCGAAGCAAGTCGCATCACCGTATCCACAAAATACACGCGGTTTTCGTAGTTGCCGTTTGCATCGGTCTTATCGGTAATAGCGGCAAGACGGCTCAGAATATCGCATTCCTCGGCGTTGGCACCGCCGCTTGTGTTGTCGGGATCACGCGAGCCGACCAGGCCGCCCGACAGCAATTGGTCAAGATGCAGGACGTAGAGATCACAGCCCGACGCTTCCATCCCCTCGAGCCACGTCATAATCGCCTTGCCGTCGCCGTGCTGGGTGCCGTTCGGGTTGAGCCCCTGTCCGTCGAGACGTGTGCGATACAGCGCCTCATCGGGCAGGCGTACGTCAAACCCTGCCGCCGCGGCGGCATATTGTACACGATCCACCGTCACGGGACGGTCATCCAGCGGGACGTACGCCAGCAAAGGCGCATTCTCCGCCGCCGTTGCCGACGCTGTCAGAGGGATCGCCGAGATCATCAGTGCCAGCACCGTCAGCAGTGCGAGCAAGCGTCTTACCGAACCTGTCATAGTATCTCCTCCTGTGAGAACATCTTTTCTTTAGTATACCACAGTTTTCCTCTTGTG
>JAFQMR010000072.1 GCA_017396175.1 Clostridia bacterium | reverse complement strand
GAAACGACAATTTGAGAGAAGAGAGAAGAACGAAAAGAGAAAAGTGAAGAGAACAAAAAGAAACGACAATCTTCTGTCGAAAATTGTCTTTTCTTTTTGGTGGAGACGAAGAGGATCGAACTCTCGACCTTACGGATGCGAACCGTACGCTCTCCCAGCTGAGCTACGCCCCCGAATATGTGTTGCACGTCGCGGTGCCTGTATATAGTATTGCAAAATTGTCGATTTGTCAAGAGGGTTTTGCAAAATTTTTTAAAAAATTTCATTCATCTTTTTCGGAAGTTTTCCGCGGTGAGTGGTTTACAACCACAGGAAAATATGTTATAGTAATAAAGTATATACATACTGGTATTAGTATGCGTTGCAAAAAGGAGCGTGATCGCTGTGAAAAAATGGATATGCGTTTTGCTGAGTATGCTTCTGCTGTTTACGACGGCGATGTCTGTGTCGGCTGTTCCCGAGGAGGAAATGGTGGACCGCGACATTGTGATGGAAGCGGAAAAGCAGGCGGACGGATCGATTCTTGTGTGGCTGACCGACGATACGGGCTCGGCCGTTCCCTCGTGGATCGTGTACCTCGATGTTGACGGAGTGACCGTGAAGACCATCGATGTGGATTCTCGCGGTGCGGCGTTGATCGATTATGAGTTCCCGACCGAGCGTGCGTCGGTGACCTGCCGTTCGTATACCGGTCCTTACGATACGGTGAACTACATCGGCTCAACGATTGATCTGACAACGCTGGTTTACGACGGTACAACACCGTCGACGGAACCGACGGAGGCGACGCAGGCCACCGAAGCGACCGAGGCGACAACGACACCGACGGAGAGCGAAGAGGGAACCACTACGGCGCCCTCGACCGAAACGACGGTGCCGCCCACGACACCCGATCAAGGGGCGCTGTCGCTTGCACCGTTTACAACGTCCGTGAATGACGAAGGCCGTATCGCGGTCGGCGTGGATGTGGACAACGGTGTGATCAATGCCTCTCAGCTTACGGCCGAGGCGTTTGTGATCGAGTCGCGGATGTGGATGGATTCGGCGCAGTATGCTCAGCTGGTGTCGACGACCGATGCGACGCTCCATCTGGAGCTGACGCTTCATGCGGAGGCCGGCTCCAAATCCAACCTCATTGCGGCGAAAAATAAGAATGAAGCATTTGCGTCCTATGCGGACAGCGAGGTGACGGGCTTTGCCTTCAATACATCGCTTGTGTATGTGGACGGCGAGTTGCGTGCTCCGCTCGATGTGGGGGACGGACGTTATGTGATTGAAATGCCGCTTCCTGCGTGCTTTGATCAGTGCGAGAAGCTGGCGGTAGCGGTATGCACCGTCGACGGCCTCGGCCCGTTTGTAGAGGTCCCGAAGGCCGATAAGCTCAATATTGAGATCGAACGCTTCCAGACCATAGCGCTCGTCGGCTTCGGCAAAAGTGCCGTTGCGGGCGGATCGTGGCTTGACTGGCTGTTGTGGGGAGGCATTGCTCTTGTTGTGATCGGCGTTGCGCTTTTGGTGTTCTTTACCTTCCGCCGTAAAAAGGGTACAGCTCCCACCGAAACGGAAGCCATCGATGAAAGAGAGCAGGGAGGCTCACCCCGTCATATCCTGATCAAGCCTGTAGCGGATGAAGAAATCGAGTCTGAAGCCGTGCTGTCTCCCGAAGAGATTGCGCAAAAGGTTTTGATGGACTTTGATGAGCAGACGGAACTGACCAGCTCCGAACGCGAACAGTTCCGCGCGAAGGAGCCCGCAGAGAACAGCGAGTTTGATCAGGTTGCGCAGAAAGCGGTAACGGCCGCCGGTCAGATTGCCGATCATCAGATGGAAACCATCCGCCGTTCGGTCGAGCAAGCCAAGCCGACCGAAGTACCGCCGAATACGGAGCGTGTATCGACTGCACCCGCTTCGATCACGGTGGACGATCTTCTTGATGAGCTGGACGATCTGATCGATCAGTAAGAGAGGCGACGATATGCGGATACTGTGTGTGGGTGACGTGGTGGCATCGGCGGGATGTGCACTGATCCGACGCGTCCTGCCGTCTGTCAAGCGACAATATAACGTGGATGTCTGTATTGTGAACGGCGAGAATGCGGCGGACGGAAACGGGTTGACGCCGACTGCGTATCGCACGCTGTTGGAGAGCGGAGCGGATGTGGTGACGGGCGGAAATCATATTTTTCGCCGACGGGAGCTCTATGAAGTCCTCGATGAACAGCCCTTCCTGCTTCGTCCTGCCAATTATCCCGAGTCGGCCCCGGGTAAGGGTGCCTGCGTGGTGGATCGCGGTCGATATCAGGTGGCGGTGATCAATCTGTTGGGACTCGTGTATATGGAACCGCTCGACTGCCCGTTCAAGACGCTCGACCGTTTGCTTGAGGAGCTCGGCCATCCGCGGTTTTGCATTGTGGATTTTCATGCGGAGGCAACCGCTGAGAAAAAGGCTCTCGCGTATTATGCGGACGGACGGATTTCGGCACTTGTCGGCACGCATACGCACGTGCAAACGGCGGATGAGCAGATTTTGGAACAGGGAACAGGCTTTTTAACGGATATCGGTATGACGGGACCGACGCGCTCGGTGCTCGGTATACGTCCGGAACAGGCTGTTGCAAAGATGAAAGAGAAATTACCCGTGCGGTTCAGCGCCGCTGAAGGCGAAACGGCTATGAATGCGGTATTGATCACACTGGATGATCGTACGGGAAAAACGGTCGCGATCGAACGGCTTACCGTTTCGTGACTGTAATACGGACTATGTAAAGCAGAAAGGAAGGTTTTTTGTGGATCAACAACAAAACCCTATAAACCAGAAGATCGTTTCCGAAGAGGAAATGACACCGGTTACGACGACACCTTCGAAGCCTTCGCACGATATTGTGCTGTACGCGCTGATCGGTGTTGTTGTAGCGGCGGTTGTAGCGATGGTCTTTATGATGGCCGGTCAGTTTACAACGCTTGTCACGGATGTGCAGAAAACGATGTTTCCCGTTATGTCGGCGATTCTGATCGGTGCTCTTGCCGGTATCTGGCTCTATAACCAGACGGCGGGACGTCCGAACAGCAAAGAGCCCAAGGCTTGGGTAATGCCTGTGCTCGGCGGTGCGTTGACACTGTGTATTGCCGTGTCGGCGTATGTTTGCATCGGTATGTGGCCGGCGGGCGAGAAGAGCGCGATGATCGTCGACCTTCATCATCAATACGGCCCGATGATTTCTCAGCTTCGCCATATGATGCTTAACGGCGGCGATATGTTCTACTCGTTTGATATCGGTACGGGTACAGGCTTCATTCCGCTGTTTGCGTATTATTTGGCGAGCCCGCTTAATATTTTGCTGGCGTTTTTCCCGCAGGCGTATCTTGCGGAAGGCATCCTGTTTATCACGCTGATCAAAATGGCGTTGACGGGTGCGCTTATGACGCTTTGCCTGCAATATATCTTTAAGCTGCGCAGTGCGCTGACCATCGTTGTCGGTATTATGTATGCCTTTATGATGTATATGCTGTCCTATTCGTGGGATATCATGTGGCTGGATTGCGTCATGATGCTTCCGCTGATCATCATGGGTTTTGAACGGATGATGCGTGAGGGCAAGTACCTGATGTACATCTTCAGCCTGGCATATGCGCTGTTCTCGAACTACTATATCGGCTTTATGCTGTGCATCTTCCTGGTACTGTATTATTGCGTGTTCTTCTTCCGCGCCAAGCGTCACTTCCGTGCGCAGATGATCGGCTTTGCGCGCTTTGCGATCGGTTCGGCGCTGGGCGGCGGACTGGCGATGTGCATTCTGCTTCCGGCGTTCCTGTCGCTGTCGTCGACCTCGGCGGCCGGCGGTCAGATGCCCGCGTTTGCGACAAACTTCAATGTATTTGAGCTGATCGGCCGCGGACTTTACGGCGTAGAGCCGACGATCCGTTCGGGAAATCTTCCGAACACGTATTGCGGTGTGTTGGCGGTGCTGACGTTGCCGATCTTTGCTACGATGAAGTCGATTTCGCTTCGTCGACGTTTTGCGTATCTCGGCTTGTTTGCCGTGATGGCGATCAGCCTTGTGATCAACCAGATCGACCTGCTGTGGCACGGCATGCACTCCCCGAACGACCTGCCGTATCGTTATTCGTTCCTGTACAGCTTTGCGTTGCTGTTGATTGCGTTTGAGGTTCTTTACCGCATCCGCGACATTCGGCCTGTACAGATCGCGGCGTCGATTTTCGGTATTGCGGTTTATCTGATCGTTGAAGAAAACTTCGGCTCGGGCGAGTATTCCTATCTGTCGCTTTATCTCAGCTTTGCGCTGATTCTGGTGTACGGTGCGGTGATGTTCCTTGTCGCGCAAAAGAAGTTTGCCTTACGCTCCGCATCCTTGCTCCTTCTTACCGTTGTGGCGGCGGAAATGCTTTTCAATGCGTCGCTTACCTTCGGACAGATGAACAACAACGAGCATTATACGAATCACAAGGATTACCTCGACAACATTACAACCGACGCGGTTCAGGCGACGGTTGACCGTATGGAAGAGATCCACGTGTCGACGGACGGCACGAATTTCTATCGTATGGAATTCCTGCCGCGTCGTACAACAGCGGACACGGCGCTGTTTGACTACCACGGCATTACGAACTTTGCGTCGTCGGCGTCCTATAATATGACGCGCTTTATGGGCAGTATGGGCTATGATGTCAACGGCGTGAACAGCCAGCTGTACAAGAGCTTTGTTCCGACGGCTGACTCGCTGATGGGCATCAAGTACGTGGCGCTCGAAACCGATCTTACCAATCATCCTCAGCTTCGTAAAATCGATACGGTTCACGTCACAAAACCGGTCGAGAATCCCATTGAAGGACAAGCGGCTGTGGAGGAGCGCACGTATCATATCTATGAGAATCCGTACGCACTGTCGCTCGGCTTTATGGTCAAGGACGGCGTGAAGGATTGGAACTACAACTATTACGATCCGATGGCGAGCCAGAACTCCTTGTTTAAGACGTTGACGGGCACGACGGATAATGTGATGGTGTGCCAGCAGATCACCTCGCTGAATCCTTCGGCGGGTTCGGTAAACGGCGTTTCGGCGTTCAGCATCAACGGCGCGCAAACAGCGGTGTTTACGGCGAAGGTCGAGCAGGCGGGACAGGTGTATATCCATGTGGATTGCCGTGCCGCCAAGAGCATCAACGTCAGTGCAGCGGGCAATTCGTGGGGTGTTACCACCTACGAGCCGTGGATTATCGATGCGGGTTATCTTGAGGCGGGAACCGAAGTGACCGTTACGATCAGCAGTGATAATTCCTGCGCGGGCAATGTCTTTGTGGCATCGCTTGATCCGACGGTGTTTGATCGCGATATTACGTCGCTCAAGGCAAACAGCCTTCAGATCACGGACTTCTCCGACAGCCGCCTGACGGGCAATATCTATGCCGCAGAGAACGGCGTGATGATGACGACCATTGAATACGACAAGGGTTGGACCGTGAAGGTAGACGGTCAGGAGGTTGAAACCTTCGCGATCGGTGATGCACTGCTTGCGGTGGATATGCCTGCCGGTGAGCACACGGTCGAGTTCTCCTATACGCCGACGGGATTTGTACCGGGTGTTCTGCTTACCGTCGTATCGGTTCTGTTGCTTGTGTTCTTGCAGGATTATGTGAGACGCCGTGACGGGAAAAAGGGTTTTCTGCCGTTTTTTAACAAAACTGCCAAAGGAGATGAGACGGCATGATCACCGTCATTATGCCCGTATATAACGAGGGTGAATTTATTTATCAGAACGTGCTCACCGTCGACAACATCCTTACCGAAGCCAACATCGACCACCAGTTTTTGCTGGTGGACGATGGCTCGAAGGATAACAGCTGGGAAGAAATGAGCCGCCTTGCGGACGATTACAGCCAGGTATCGGTGATCCGTCTGTCGCGCAACTTCGGCAAAGAGCTGGCTCTTTGTGCCGCGCTTGAAAACGCAAGCGGGGATGCGGTCGTTGTAATGGATTCCGATTTACAGCATCCGCCCGAGTGCATTCCCGAAATGGTGCGGTTGTGGCAGGAGGAGGGCTACGACGTCGTTGAAGGCGTCAAAGCCGATCGCGGTAAGGAGTCGCTCGGCGGTAAGATCGCGGCGATGACCTTCTATAAAATGTTTAAAAAGTCGACGAAAATCGACATCGGTGTTGCTTCGGATTTCAAGCTGATGAACCGTGCCTCGCTTGAAGCGTGGAAGCAGATGCCCGAGCGCAACACCTTCTTCCGCGGCTTGTCGGCGTGGGTTGGCTTCAACCGCTATGCGATGCCGTTTGAAGTGGCGGAGCGTGCGGGCGGCGAAACCAAGTGGACGTTCAAGAGCCTGGTGCGCCTGGCGGTGAATTCTATCACGGCCTACACGGCGGCGCCGCTTCTGCTGGTCTTCTGGATCGGTATGCTGATGCTGTTTGCAAGTGTGGTGCTCGGTATCCAGACGCTGGTGAACTTCTTTATGGGCAGTGTCGGCGGCTTCCCGACGGTCATTTTGCTTCAGCTGTTTATCGGCAGCTGTATTATGATCAGCCTGAGCATCATCGGACTTTACATTTCGAAGATCTATGAAGAGGTCAAGGGACGTCCGCGCTACCTGATCAGTAAGAAAAAGGGAAACGCCTTCATCGAAAAATAAACAAAAAGAGAGATGCATCGCATCTCTCTTTTTATATGCCGCGATTTCGGATCAGCTGCTCCTTTTCAGCGTGCGTCAGCTGTTTGACGGCGTATTCGCGCTTGAGAGCGTCGGATTTTGAAACGCATTCTTCCTTGTAAACAAGCGTTACGGGACGGCGGGACTTGGTGTATTTCGCGCCGTTTCCGCTGTTGTGTGCTGCGAGCCGTTTCTCGATATCGTTGGTGATCCCGCAGTACAGCGAACCGTCGCGGCATCGGAGAAGGTAGACAACATAAGGAGTAGTGGAGAAAGAGGATTCTTTCGGAGTGTCACAAGCCACAGCATTCACCTGCTTTTGTATGGGATAGAACCAGTATAGCACAGATTTTATGTTCTTTCAAATCCCGATTCCGAATGAAAAAGAGAGAGCCCATCCTTGCGGATGAACTCTCTCTTTTTGGTCGGAGTGTCGAGCGTCGGTGCAGGGAGACAGACGCTGCCTTGTCTATCGGTACAAGTAAAGGAGGTAGTTTGATCAACTCCAACGGAGCTAAAAATGTGCCACCGGCACGTTTTCTTAACGCTCCTTTCAAATCCCGATTCCTAAAAGCAAAATAAAAGAGCAGACCTCTTAGGCCTGCTCTTTTATTTTGGTGCGGTTGTTCTTTACGGATTCCAGAAAACAAATTAAAATCAACCGACTTTCACACATATATTTCTACCGTATCAAATCGGCACATTGGTGTCTTCAAAAATAATAACATAAAATGTATATACAAACAAAAACGTATATACAAATCAAGGAAGAAAACACTATGGAAAATCAGCAAAATTTATTACCCAAACACGAGCCGGTGGGCGTATGGGGTTGAAAGCATTTAAGTTACATTAAAAAGTGTTGCAAACATTTCTATAACAAAACGCAAAAAGATGATAAGCTCTACAACTATTTGTATCGGCTAAATCAAGAGGCTGAAGGTAGGTTAAATTTTTTGGTCTAACAAGCAGCAGACAG
>JAFQMR010000071.1 GCA_017396175.1 Clostridia bacterium | reverse complement strand
TGTCGATAACCCCGTTGATAAACGCTTTGCGCTGTGTTCGTTCGGATTCGTCGGGAGCTTCATAAAGAAATGTGCATAGCAATTTCGTATCCTCGCCGATTACGGCCGTCAGCAAGCGTATTAACCCGAGATCCGATAGTTCCCGCTCACTGCAAAACGCTTTGCCGCTCTGAAACAGCCGCATACGCACACCTCCCTACATCACAATTTTCGAAACGATTCTTTTATAATCCGCTTTTCTTCTTTTGACAACGACTCAGGCAAGTGACCGCGGCATACCTTGAAAAAGCGCTTTGCCGTGTACAGTGTCATGCCGAAGAAGGAGTCGCCGTTCGATAATTCGCGCCGTTCACCGTCGTTTGCCACAATACTGAGCGGTTTCGGTGTCAGCATATATACGGCTGAAATATCATCGAGAAGAACATCTGCGTGGATTTTGGATTTCAACATAACCGTATCTTTTGCAAGATCAAACGGCATGGTTTTCGTGCGCACAAAAACCTCGGTAATCATCGGCGCGCTGAGCGGACCGACCGAACGCCAATAGCGCCGAAATCGCCATGCGGTCGGTGTATCCGCTTCAATACGAGTACCTCGCTTGAACGAACCGCCGAATTTGATCAGATAGCCCTTTCGACCGCACACAACCATAACATCTGCATGCTTGGAACGGTGAAAAGCCCACAGAGAAAACGGATGGCGAAACACGACAAACGCACGTTTGGTTATGCGAAGCCCCCACAATCGAATGTATACCCAAAGGCGGGACAAGATATATTTGATAAGCGGAATTCCAAAGAAGATAAATGCAACGGCACCGATCGTCCAAACAATCCACTCCATATCATCAGCCCCCGTTCTTATTGATTGTCGTATACCACAAAAAGGATCGGCGTTTTTCCGAGTTCAACCGTATATGGCATATAGCCGTTGTTCACAATAGCGAGCATCTGTGCTAACGCATACGCACGAAACGCCGAAAAATGCGTGAAGGACTCCGCCTGATCCACGTGTGCAGGAACACGGTGCTTTGTCGCCTTGCGAATCGATTCAAGTTCATCTTTTAAAAGGGTGAACACATCTTCTGCGATCTTGTTTGTGGCAGGCTCCCACAGTTCGTGGTATTCATCCCATGTGAGTGCGGGAAAATCGGGAACGGCTTCGCCGTTTTCATCGCGTTTCAAAATGTGCAATTCTTCAAAGTCGGGAATCAATTCCACAATCGGTTGATGCACATCCAGTTTCTTCGCGAAAAACGATGCAAAGAAACGGGCGATTTGTCCGCTTTCAAGGCGGTAGCGGAAGGTTGGATACTTCCAATGGGTATCGCCGAAGCAAGACTGGAAATCAAACACACGATAGCGCGGTGCATCGTAGCACTGGTGCGTGCAAGGACCGGAGGATTCATAAATCGACTCCGATGTATCGTTTGCTTCGCCAAATGTGCCGATGGCCAACCATTTGCCGCCGTTGGGACGTTCGGGATACTCCCGGTGCGGTTCTGTTTTCATCAACGCCTTGTTTAGGCTGAGATCCATAGCAAACAGGACAAGTGTCGCTTTTTGCTTTTCGGACATCGCCGTTACCTGCTCGCGCATCATCAGCGGTTCGATATGCCGCCAAACGATCTGCCACACATCGTCGGCATACCGATTCGCAAGCGCTTCTTGTGCGGCAACATTACCGAAGCGATCCTGTTCGTGCTGAATGAAGCAACGGGTGTACACAAGGCCGCCGCTCGTTCTGCCGAGCAATTCGCCGTTCACAAGCTTATCAACGATGGGTTCCAAATAGGCACACGGCATGCCCATCGTATCCGCAAGTGCTTGTACAGACAACGGATGCTCATACGAAAGAATCAGAACATTCTGTTCAATCGGTGACGCTACCAGCGTGAACGGCTCTCCGCGAAGTCCTGTCCCACCGTGAATGCCGAGATGCAATCTCTTGGGTTCATAACTATATTCCGAATAGGTTTTCATTGATTCAAGCCTCCCTTTCAGTTGGCGGCGAGCTGTCGAAAGCCGAGATAACACCGTGCCTTTGGGGATACCGAGATCGTGGGCAATGCGTTCCACGCTGTGACCGTGCATGTAGTGTCGTACCGCCACTTCACGATAAATACGGACCAGTCGGCCGACCTCTCGGCGTACAGCTGCCATTTCTTCTGACCGATCTTCCTCTTCTTCGGGTGCTGCAAGTTCCGGAAATTCATAGGTGACAACGGCATCGCGATATTGCCTGCGAAGCCAGTCGTTATGTTTATGAGAAAGAACCGTACGCAAAAATGCTTTTGGAGATTCGACGGGCCCGTCTTTTTTCTGTTTCACGATCAGTGCAACAAACGCTTCCTGAATCAGCACTTCTCGTTCGGGGCAAGTTGCATAACGGCGGTTCGCGTAATCATACAGATCCGCAAACAGTTCCTCGTAACCGATGTCCATCACTCATCAGCACCTCCTTTTTGATCGGCCTTCACCTGTATTATCGCAAAACCGCTTGGGAGATTCGCGGTTTTACAGAATTATTTTATATTTTGATTATATCATGGTGGAAAGTAAAACACAAGAAACGGTCAAACTATAATATAGGCGAAAGCGGCAGGGATCACTCCCTGCCGCTTTGCGTTACCGTTTAAACACACACCAGAACGGGATGTCGCCGTTGTAGATATAATCCCCGCTTTTCCACTCGATGAACAAATAGTCGGTGCCGTCTACGTTACGGATGATATAGCGGCTTGCCGTCTGTTGCGGGGTACAGATCACGTACCCGTTCACCCATCGCCATTTTTCGGGCGGATCGGTGACAAGGCCGTCCTCGCCCCTGAAGCCGTTTTTCATCGTGCCGCCGTTTTCGAATTCCGCCTGACGCCAATACAGATCCCTGTGCGGAATAAAGGAACACATCGCGTTCGCATCAAAGCTCTCGACCGTGCGCACGAGGTCACAGGTGTGCCAGACGCCGAGCACCGCCGCGTCATCGGCGGGCAGGCCCGGGAGCTCGTCGCGGCGTCCGATCTCCTGCTTTGTGTAGGCTTTGCTGTCGACCTTTTTCAGCACCCCCACCTCCGGCTTGCCGCCCTGAAAATAATCGCTGGTTTTAAACTCCAGGAACATATAGGTCTCGCCGTCGATGTGTTCCACGGTATAGCGGTTGCGGCTTTTGCGGTTCGGATACCCGCTGAACGACAGCAAATACCCCTTTGTCCAGCCAAAGCACCAATACCATTCGCCGTGCGGCAGAAAATAGAGCTCGTTGATCCCGAGCTGGTTGCTGTTGACTTTGCGCTTCTGCGGATGGAACATTTCGCGGCAATACAAGGCATCGACGACCTCCCACCGTCCGATCACCTCGTCATCGTTTTCAAACGGTGTCTCTATATCCTCGTTATAGCCTTCATCAAACGCTCCGAGTCTGACGACGGGAAGCTTCACTTCTTCCGTGCCGTCCTCGTACATCACCGTCATCAGCGGACCGACGATCTGGCAGTCGTGCTCCTTTGTGTAGCGATGAAGCGCCTGTACCGCTTCGTCGTGATCCGCTTCGGAACAAACGACACTCGCCGTATCCGCATCAAAGGCGATCGTTTTAACGGCATATTCCGCGTTTGAAAACGTTCCCGTAATTTCCACGCCGCATCCGATATCCATATCCTCGGTGACATATTCCATCTCATAGTCGATCATCACGGTGCGAAGACCGCGACGATCCTTGGGAACGGCACGGCAAAGGGCGGCGATCACCTCGTCCGCCTCCCGCTTATCCCTGACGATACGGCGGTCATACAGCACCTTAATCGCTTCGCTCGGTCGCACCACAATATCAAACATCGTCTCATCCTCCCTGATCACACGTTGTAAACGGCGAAGGAGTGTCAGACGCTGTTCGGTCTGCTGAAGCTGTTCACATAATTCCTGCTCCTTGGCGGCGACGAGCGGCTCGAGCTGTTCATTCGGGCGCGTGAGCCAGTCCTTGATCTCCGCCAGACTGAAGCCGAGCTCCTTGAGCATCAGGATACGGTAACAGTCCGACAGCTTCTTGGCGCTGTAATACCGATACCCCGTAAAATCATCGGTCTCATCCGGCGTCAGTATGCCCTGTGCATCGTAAAACCGCAACGTTTTGACAGGGATCTTACAGAGCTTCGACAGCTCGCCGATCTTGTACATACGTTTCCCTCCTTCGTACTTTGCTTATGGCAGCTACCTTGCACCGTTATCGTATCATTCCACCAAGGTGGAGAGTCAAGAGGACATTTAAAAAATGTTTTGCGTTCCCGATCGGAAGCAAAAAGCACACGGCCCTTGCCCCCTTTTGAAGAGGGGAACAAAGAAGCGTGTGCTTTTGTACCGTATTACGCCTCGCCCATCAACTCGCACATCGCGAGCGAGAAGGCGATCGGATCTTCGACGGGAAGTCCCTCGATCATCAGCGCCTGATCGTAGAGCAGCTTCGTGTAGGTCGCAAGCTTGTCGCGGTTGCCGTCAAACAGCGCCTGCAACGTCGCGAAGATCGCGTGATGCTCGTTGATCTCCAGAATGCGGGTGGCCTTGAACTGCTCACCCTGCTCCCCGGGCATCGCACGGAGTACCTTTTCCATCTCAATGGACAGGCCGCCCTCGCTCGACAGGCACACGGGGTGCGTCTTGAGGCGGTTCGAGAGGCGTACCGCTTCGACCTTGCCGCCGAGCGTTTCGGTCATAAAGCCGAGGAGATCGCGGTTCTCCTCCTCCTGCTTCTTCGCCTCTTCCTTCTCCTCCTCCGTCTCGAGACCGAGGTCGCCGTCGGAGACGTTCTTGAAGCTCTTCTCCTGATAGTTCATCAGCGAACGGACACAGAATTCGTCCACGTCCTCCGTCAGATACAACAGCTCAAAGCCACGGTCACGCACCAACTCCGCCTGCGGCATACGGGCAAGCTTCTCTTTGTCATGGCCGCAGATGTAGTAGATACACTCCTGTCCTTCCTTCATGCGTCCGACATATTCCGAGAGCGTCGTGGTGCCGTCACCCTCCGACGAGCTGAACAGCAACAGATCCTGAAGCAGCTCCTTATTTTTGCCGAAGTCGCTGTAGACGCCGTATTTGAGCTGCATACCGAAGCTCTTGAACACCTTTTCATAGGTCTCGCGGTCGTTCTGAAGCATCGCAAACAGCTCGCTCTTGATCTTCTTTTCAAGACGCGAGGCGATCACCTTGAGCTGGCGGTCGTGCTGGAGCATCTCGCGGGAGATGTTGAGCGACAGATCCTGCGAGTCGACAAGGCCCTTCACAAAGCTGAAGCAATCGGGAAGCAGATCGGCACACTTGTCCATGATCAGCACGCCGCTTGCATACAGCTGGAGTCCCTTTTCATACTCGCGGGTATAAAAATCGTACGGCGCGTGCGACGGCACGAACAGCAACGCGTTGTAGGTCGCGGCACCCTCCGTACTGCTGTGGATGACGCGGGCGGGATCCTCATAATCGTGGAACTTTTCCTTGTAAAAGGAGTTGTAATCGTCCGCCGTCAGCTCGTTCTTGTTCTTACGCCACAGCGGCACCATACTGTTGAGCGTCTCCTCTTCGAGCACCTGCTCGTAATCCTCGGGCTTATCCCCCTCACAGCCCTCCTTGAGACGGCTCTGCGGCATCGCCATACGGATGGGATAGCGGATGTAATCGGAGTAGCGCTTGACAAGCGCCTTCAGGCGGTAGGGCTTTAAGAACTCGTCGTAATTCTCGTCCTCGGTATTCTCCTTGATGTGCAGGACGATCTCCGTGCCGACCGACGCCTTCTGTGCCTCCTTGACGGTGTAACCGTCTGCGCCCGTCGACTCCCACACATACGCCTCGTCACTGCCGAACGCACGGGTGGTGACGGTGACGCGGTCGCTGACCATAAACGCCGCATAGAAGCCGACGCCGAACTGACCGATGATGTCGACGTCCTCTGCCTCCTCCATCGCGGACTTGAACTGCAGGGAGCCGCTCTTGGCAATGGTGCCGAGGTTTTCCTCCAGCTCCGCCTTGGTCATACCGATACCGTTGTCGGTGATCGTCAGCGTGCGCGCCGCCTCGTCGGGTGTCAGCGTGATGGTGAACTCACTGCGGTCGATGCCCGTGACGGCATCGTTCAGCGAGCGGTAGTAGAGCTTGTCGAGCGCGTCGCTTGCGTTGGAGATCAGCTCGCGCAGAAAGATCTCGCGATGGGTGTAGATCGAATGGATCATCAGATCGAGCAAACGCTTCGATTCTGCTTTAAACTGCTTTTTTGCCATGAGGACAGCCTCCGTAGACATGAAAATTAGCACTCCTCATCGAAGAGTGCTAATTCAGTATACTCCCTCTTTCCGCAAAACGCAAGGGGGTGAATTTGAAAATTTTGTAAATAGTTTACGCGTGACGGCGCATACGGCGCACGGCAAGAAGCACGGCGGCCGCCGCCAGACCGATGACGGTGATCAGACCGCAAAGGCCCCAGTCCACCTGTGCAAGCCCCGTGACGGCAAAATCGCCCGTCTCGCCGTCCTGCAGATGCATAAACACAAGGCAGACATCCGTGATCAGCGTCGCGACGGCAACAAGTCCCGCACCACAGGCAAGCAGGTCAAAGCCGCCCTCTTTCGCCGTACGGGCCGGCGTCTCCGAGCGCAGGTTGAGCACCCCGCTGACAAGCGCCGCACCGAGCAGGCAAACGACCGTCTCGGGGAGCATATAGGTCAGGTTGTAGGCAAAGGAATACAAAAGCGCCGCTTCCGTCGGGATGGATAAGCCCGCCCACACGGTCGCACCCGCGATCACGTGGAGCAGATAACGAAGCACGTACGCGATCAGCGCACCGCACAGCAGACCTGCCGTTTGGTTCTTCACACGGTTGCGGAACAGACCGCCAAGCCCCAGCACCGCAAACGCCAACAGGTAGTCAAGCAGGATCACCGCCGCGATCGAGAGCGGCGTGGTGAAATACATCACGTTCTTCATACCGAGGAACATCTGCAGTAAGCCGTACACAAGGCCCGCAAACAAGCCCCACTTCGTGCCGTGGCGGTACGCGATCACAAGAAGCGGCAAGCCACTGCAGGCGGTGATACTGCCGCCGTAGGGCATTTCGACCAGCGGCAGCATACTGAGGACGGTGGCGAGCGCCAGCATTACGGCGCTCTCGGTCAGACGGACAGTGGTTTTCATTGAGGATCAGCCTCCCTTTCGAATATCGGCGGAACGACAACAAAAAAGCGCCTTTTTCGCCAGAGCGGAAAAAGACGTTTCGCAAGTTGCCGTCCCCCACGCGGGAGGCGCGACACAAAGTATGAAAACATCCCTCCGCCGGTATTATCCGGATCAGGTAAAAGGGTTTCGGGCCGATTGCCCGTTCTCAGCCGACCGATGTCAGCACCCCTTGTTTGCTTTTTTGCGGTTCACACCGTAAAGTATCATACCGCGGTTTATCCGATTTGTCAAGCGTTTTTGCGGCGGTCAAACGGATCGAGGACAGCCGCTTCCGCCACCCTGATCAGCGCCTCGCGCACATCGGGTGTCACGCCGTCGGGCGCCCACGAAAGGCCGTGAAGCTCCGCGCCTGTCAGCGTTTTAAAGAAGGTCAGTCCCGCGAGATACCGCCCGCAATCGAGGCTCAGGTGATAGCCGTCCCGCGTCAGCGCTCCGATCCCGCTTCGGCGGGCAAGCTGTACCGCCGTTCCCGTCGGAGACACCCGCTCGATCCCCGCTACCGTACACACCGCCTGTTCGGTCGTATCGGCGATCGCGCGGTACAGTGCCTCCTGATCGCCGCCGAAGCGCACGATCTCGGAATGCGGATGGTCGGGATCGCCCGCCCACGTCATATTGAACGCGATCCTCGCCTGCGGTGCCAGCGCCTTCAGCTCCCGCACAAGGAAGGGAAGCCGCTCATAGTACACGGGATCGGTGTAAAGACTGCCGTCCGCACTGCCGTGCTGGATCGAAATAACGTCCCACGGCTCGCGTTGCACCGCCTCCGCGATCGAGACGGCGGGCGTAATACTCCAGCCGTCTCCGCGATCCTCGAGATACTCGTAGACGGCGGCATTCTCCTCCAGATGCGATGCGTGCTTACGGATCGAGCATCCCCCGACGTAGAGATCGCCGAGTACCACCTCGTCCATCCCGCATCCCTTCGCGATACCGCCGAGATGCTCCATCGTATCCATCGAAAAGCTGTTGCCGACCGACAGCACACGCCACGTCCGTTTCATCCCTTGTCCCTCCGTTCTCAACAGCCCGTCATATAGCGGTAGACCGCCTTCGGAACATAGCTGGAAATATCGTGGTCATAGGAAAACAGATCCTTCACCATCGACGAAGACACCGCCACATTGTCCGCACGGAAATAAATATACTCCAGTTCGGGGAAGATCAGCTTGTTGACCTGCGCGATGTTTTCCTCGTAGTTATAGTCCATATTGTTGCGCAGACCGCGGATCATATAATAGATCCCGCGCTCCTTCGCAAACTCTGCCGTCAGGCCGTCGTAGACACAGACGATGCAATTGTCGATGCCCGCATCCTTGATCGCCGCCTCCATCGCCGCCTTGATGCCCTCGGCATCGAAGGTGCGCTTTTTGTTGGAGTTGACGCCGACCACCACGTATACCTCGTCGAACAGCGCCGACGATTTGCGGACGATATCGAGATGACCGTTCGTAAACGGATCAAACGATCCGGGGTAAATGGCACGTTTATTCATTCGTATCCTCTCCTTCGGGGCGCAGAGCGGCGCTCAGCCGCTTCACGCCCTCTGTCAAACAGGCAATGTTGTCTTCGCGGTACACCGTATCCTTGCTCGTGTGGATGCGGTCAATATACAAAATGCCGCGACGCTTCGTTTTCTTGAACGCCGCCACGCCGACGCCGCACGGAAACCATATCTGATCGGACGGATAAAACACGCCCTTGGTCGCGGTTTCCACCTGCACCGCCTCGGTGCTTTGAAACGCCGTTTCCAGCAATTCCCGAAACGGCGCCGCACCCTTGCGCAGAACGACCAGCATCGTCTCGCCGTCCGAGACGCAGTCGAAATTGACAAGCAATGTAGTTTTCATCGCTTGCTTGTGCTTTTTCTTGAACGCGGAGGAGCCGATCAGCCCCGCTTCCTCGAGATCGAAAAACACAAACGCCGTATGCGCGCGATCCTCGGCGGGAAGCGCCGCCATCGCATCGAGAAGCACCGTCACACCCGAGGTGTTGTCGTTCGCCGTGTGCTTATTTTCAAAAGCGTCAAACAGCAAGCATAGGCTCGCCAGAATGCTCAGTGTGATCACAAGCCGCGCCGCACGGGACGGCAACGATAAAAAGCTCACGGCATAACCGATTGAAAACCCGACGCCAAACGCCGCGATCCCCAAAAGCAACACGATCCCCAGCTGATACAGCAGGTACAGCGGGATGCTCTTCGGTGTCAGTATGTTCGGAAACGGCAACCGCGCACAGGTGTCGTAATGCGCCGTATACACGACCTTTGCCTTATCGATGTCTCCGACAACGATGTTGCGCACGCCGAAGCCGCCCTTTTCCACCGTCGCGTTATAGCCGAGCGATGCCGCCGTCTGTTGCACATAGTCGATAAACGCCGTTTTCTGCTCTTTGGATTTCCGTACCTGAAACCGTTCGAAGATATCCGTTGTTGTTTGTGTCACGGCACGATCCTCTCCTTCCCTCACCCGATCAGTATAGCACATTCCCCCGCATTTCGCAAGTAGAGAGAAAGGGACTGTCGCTGTTTGAGCGACAGTCCCTTTTTATGCATTGTTACGCCAGCTTGGCTTCGAGCTTTTCTTTGATCATTGCGGGATCGCCTGCGCCCTTCAGCTCACGCATACACGCGCCGAAGAGAGCCTGAAGCGCCTTCGCCTTGCCGCCGCGGAAATCCTCCACAGCCTTCGGGTTCTCGGCGATCACGCGGTCGATCACCTCGTCGATCATCGCCGTATCCACCTTGCGGTCAAGTCCCTGCTCCTTGCAGAAGGCAACGGGATCGACATCCTGCTCCACCACCGCAATGAGCACCTTTTTGCCCGCACCGCGGTTGATGGTGCCGTCCTCGACCATCTTAATGATGGTTGCGAGCTTTTCGGGGGTGACAACGAGATCGTCAAAGCTCTTGCCGTCCTTACGCAGAATGCCCGCGCAATCGGTGAGGATCCACGAGGCCGCCGTTTTCGCGTCACAGCCGAGCGCCACCGTATCATCCAGCAGGCGGCTGATCTTATGATCGGACAACAACGTCGCGATATCCTTCTCGACAATGCCCGCCGCACGGTAATCCTCGGCCTTTTCATCGACGGCAACCGGCTTGTTCGCCTTGATCTGCTCCAGCCACTCGTCATCAATGATGATGGGCATCAGGTTCGCATCGGGGAAATAGCGGTAATCCGCTTCGGTCTCCTTGTTGCGCATCGCAAACGTCTTGCCGCTGACCTCGTCGAAGCGGCGCGTCTCCTGCACCAGCTCTTCAAGCTCAAACTCCAGCGCATCCATATGGCGCTGTGCTTCATAGCGGATGGCACGCTCGATCGCCTCGAACGAGCTCATGTTCTTGATCTCGGTGCGGACGCCGAATTCCTCACTGCCCTCGGGGCGGACGGAAATGTTGACGTCACAGCGCATCGCGCCCTCCTGACACTCCGAAATGCCGCCCGAGCGGAACATCGAACGGAGCTTCGCCAGATACGTCACGACCTCCTCCGCACTGCGGAAGTCGGGCTGGGTGACGATCTCGATCAGCGGCACGCTCGTGCGGTTGAAATCGACGTACGAGGAGTTGCCCTCGTGGACGAGCTTGCCCGCGTCCTCCTCCATATGGATCTGCTTGATGCGGATATCACGCGAGCCCTCAGAGGTTTTGACGGTGACACAGCCGTCGGTGCAGATCGGATGGTTAAGCTGGGTGATCTGGTACGCACAGGGCAGGTCGGGGTAGTAATAGTTTTTCTTATCAAACGTGGTATAACGGTTGATGTGGCAGTTGAGCATCAGGCCCGCCGTCACGGCAAGCTCCACCACGCGCTTGTTCATCACGGGGAGCATACCGGGCATACCGCAGCACGCGGGGCAAACGCAATCGTTGGGCTCATCCGCCGCGGCGTGACCGCCGCAGGAACAGAAGATCTTCGATTCGGTGCTGAGCTCTACGTGCGTCTCCAGACCGATCACGAGTTCGTATTTCATCGTTTAGCCCTCCTTTTCCACAGCGGCCGCCAGGCTCAGCAGAACGCTTTCGTCAAACGCCTTGCCCATCAGCTGTACGCCGCCGCTCACCAGCGCCGGGATGCCCACAAGGTTCGGGATCGCCGTAAACACGCTCTCCTTGAACACCTTGTCAAACGCCTCGTGAATATCATACGCCTCGAAGCCCGTCACCGAAGCGACAGGCGTCAGCACCGCATCGTACTGTGCAAACAGCGCGTTCATCGCCTCCGCCGCCACACGGCGCACGCGCAGGGACTTGTCGTAACACGCCTTATAGCGCGTCTTGGACAGCACATCCGAGCCGTAAAGAATGACCGCCTTGGTGAGGAAGTTGAAGCCCTCCGTGCGGCTGTTGACATACAGCTCGTCAATCGTCTTATAGTTCTCCGCACGGTGACCGAATTTCACGCCGTCATAGCGGGACACGTTGTTGCAGGTCTCCGCCGTCATCAAAATCTGCCACGCCACCGCGGCGGCATCGGTCAGCGAAACGCGGATCTCCTCCACCGTCACGCCTTTCGCACGCAGTGCATCCGCGTACGCGTTCACGTTCGCCTTCGCCGCGTCGTCTGCCTTGTCGAGAAGCTCCTTCACGACGGCAACACGCTTGCCGCCGGCGGGGGCATCGGTCACATACTCATAGCGTTCGGCAGGCAGGCTCGTACCGTCCTTGCCGTCGTGTCCCGCGATGACGCGCATCACTTCGGCGATGCCGTCCGCCGTCTTCGCATACACGCCCACCTGCTCGCCCGAGGCGGCGGTGGAGATCACGCCGTAACGCGACACCGTGCCGTAGGTCGGCTTTAAGAAGCTGACACCCTCCAGCATCGCCGCACGGCGGGGCGCACCGTTGACATCGACGGCGAGTGCCGCCTTCACGGTGCCGTCTGCAACCAGCGAAGCCGCCGCACCGCGCAATGCGCCCGTTTGCTTACAATCGTTCGAAAATTCGCCCACAAGGTCGAGTCCGAACTCGCCGACGTGGGTTTTGGAATGCATCGTGTAGCCCGCCTTCTCCAGCCGTGTGACCGCTTCCGCGCTGAACAGCGGCTTAAAGCCCTCGAGCATACGCGAGCCCGCTTTTGCCTCGGCACCCTTTACAAGCAAGGTGTCATCCACGGCCACCGTGCCGTTTTCCGACAGCAATACCGTATAGTTACTCATTTTCACACACCTCACTTCACAAGTCTCGGGACCTGCCAGCTGTCGTCGCTCCGAGCAGGAGCGCCCTCAAGCAGGCTGTCTCTGGTAAACGGCTGTTCGCGTTTGTCCTCGCGGAGCACGTTCTGCATCGGCATCACGTGCACCATCTCCTCGACACCTTCGGTATCGACAGAGGCGAGCACCGCCTCAAACGGCTTCATCGCGTCGAAAATACCCTGCATCACCGTTTCTTCCTCTTCGGTGAGCGAGAGCTGGTTAAGCTGCTGTGCATTGCCGAAGGTGGAGCGCTTGCCGCCCGCCGCCTTCGCGCCGCCCGTCGCCGCCGCACGCTTTGCAAGCGCCGAGCCGTTGCCGAGCAGGTGCACATCTTCAAGCTGTTGGTTGGTGACCTCACTCGGTGCGCCGAGCAGGAGGTCCTGTGCGTTGCCGTTCAACGGGAACGCAATAACATCGAGGATCTTCTCCTCGTCTGTGAGCAGCATCACCATACGGTCGATGCCGGGCGCCATACCCGCGTGAGGCGGCGCACCGTATTGGAACGCGGTGTAGAGCGCGTTGAAGCGGCTCTTCAGCTCCTCCTCGGAATAGCCCGCGATCTCAAAGGCCTTTTTCATAATGTCGAGGTCGTGGTTACGCACCGCACCCGACGCCAGCTCAATGCCGTTGCAGACGAGGTCATACTGATACGCCAGTACCTCGGTCGGATCCTTTGTGAGAAGCGCCTCCATACCGCCCTGCGGCATCGAGAAGGGGTTGTGGGTGAAGATGGTCTCACCCGTCTCCTCATCGTTCTCGTACATCGGAAAATCGACAACAAAGCAGAACTCAAACGCGTCGTCGCGGATCAGGTCGAGCTGTTCCTTCTTTGCGAGCCACGTGCGGATCAGGCCCGCCTTTTTCTCGGTGTCATTCTTCTTATCGTCGCAGATGAAGAAGAGCGTCTCGCCTTCCTTCACGCCCGTCAGGTCGATGATCTCCTGCTTTTGCGCCTCGCTTAAAAACTTCGCGATCGGGCCCGCAAACACGCCGTCCTTCAGCGTGATGTAGCCGAGGCCGCCGAGTCCCACCTCGGTCGAGGTGGCGTATTTGAGCGATTCCTCAAAGAATTTCTTCGACTTGCCGCGGCAATCCGCCACAATACCGCGCACGGGACGGCCCTTGAACGCGGGGAAGCTGACGCCCTCAAAGAACGCCGTCAGATCGACGATCAGAAGCGGGTTGCGCAGGTCGGGCTTATCCGAACCGTAGGTCATCATCGCGTCCGCGTAGGTGATGCGGCGGAACGGCTTTTCGGTGACCTTTTTGTCGGAGAAGGACTTGAACGTGTCGTAGATCACGTCCTCGCACACGTCGAGCACTTCCTCCTGCGTCGCAAACGCCATCTCGAAGTCGAGCTGATAAAACTCACCGGGACTGCGGTCGGCACGCGCATCCTCATCGCGGAAGCAGGGTGCCACTTGGAAATAGCGGTCAAAGCCCGACACCATCAGCAGCTGCTTAAACTGCTGGGGAGCCTGCGGCAACGCGTAAAACTTGCCCGGATGCTTGCGGCTCGGAACGAGGAAGTCACGCGCGCCCTCGGGTGATGACGCCGTCAGGATCGGCGTCTGCATATCGAGGAAGCCCTTGTCCTCCATCTTATTACGCAGATGGCGAATGATCTTCGAGCGCTTGACGAGGTTGTCGTGATTTTTGGGGTTGCGAAGATCAAGATAGCGGTATTTCAGGCGCAGCTCGTCCTTGCTCTGGCGGGATGCCTTCACCTCGAAGGGGAGCATATTTTGGCTCTTGCCGAGCACGCGAAGCGTGTCCGCGACCAGCTCCACCTCACCCGTGTCGATTTTCGGGTTGACGGTATCGGGATCGCGCTTTTCCACCTTGCCGCTGACCGAAATGACCGTCTCGCGGTTCACGTTTCTGAGCAAGGCTTCGTCGTGGATGACCACCTGCGTCACACCTGTGTAGTCGCGGATATCCACGAAGATAACGCCGCCGTGGTCGCGCACAACGTCCACCCAGCCCGCCAGCTCGACGGTCTGTCCGATGTGCTGATCACGAATGTCGTTGCAGTATAGGGTTCTGTACATGATCGATAGACCTCCCTTTTATATTCCCGATAAAAAATATGTCCCGGGAATATCCATGATATTCCCGGGACGAGTAAACAATGATTACCCGCGGTGCCACCCGCATTGACGCGCGAATCCGCACGCCCTCTTTTTTATTCATTTTATATAGGCCGATCAGAGCGTTCCCGTGCTTACTACTCGTCTCAAACGCGCTTTCAGTCGGTGACGCGTTCTCCCTGACAGACTTTCCTCAAAAGCCGAGTCTCCGATTGCTATTATAGCAAATTATTTTGATTTGTCAATAAACAATTTTTTGAAAAACAAGAAGACCGTTCACAGAGCGCGAAACGCATCTGCCTTTGCATCGTACACATACACCGTATGAGGCTTATTCATCGTTCTGCACAGCGAGATCACCTGCGCCGTTCCCCTTGAACATCCATCCCAAAAGATCAATACCGCCTCTGCGTACACCACAATATCCCTGTTGCGTTTCAACGGCGCACTCCGTCCGAAGCGAGCATATTGCGGTAAATACTCCGTCAACATCATTCCGTGTCCTTCGGCATAATCCTTGGCGCAAGCATCAATTCCCAACGCTCCACCCGACACGATTTCCGTCACGTTATCCGGAATATATCCCGTAATATCCACTCTGCTCAATGAACGCGATCCTACCACCGCCAGCCTCATACCCCGTCCTCCGTCTCACTTCGTCCGCAGTCTCAAAAATAGTATATCTGTATTCGAGATAAAATGCAATATCTTTATTTCGGATATTGCATAATAATCGCGAGGTGATGACGATGCCGTATCAAAATCTTCGCAACATCCGCGAGGACAGAGATCTGCGCCAAAAGGATCTGGCCGCCGTTCTGAACGTATCTCAGAACACCTATTCTCAATACGAAACAGGAGTCATCGCTCTCACAGCCGAGGTGTTGATCAAACTGGCGGATTATTATAACGTCAGCACCGATTATCTTCTGGATCGCACCGACGATCCTTCTCCCAAATAATACGATAAAAAAACGCCCTTCCGTAGCATTTGCGGAAGGGCGTTTTTATAGATATGCAGACAATCGCGAGGGGATCTGCTCTCCCCGCACTGCTCCGTCGTTACAATGCACCTGAAAACGGAAGATTCTTATACGATATTCAACTTTGAAAGTCAATAAAAGAGAGGATTACGAATAGCCAAAAAGCGCCGCAATCTGCGACGCTTTTTGGCTTATGTTTATTATACAATTCCCATTGCGATCTCAACAACCAGCGCAACAATAACCACCAGTGCCGAGATAATAAAGCCATGGATCATCGGACGGATACCGGCCTTCTTCATGCTTGAGAAGGATGTGTTCAAACCGATGGCTGCCAATGCACATACCATAAGGAATTTGCTTGCACTCTTGGTGCCGGATACAACAACCGCAGGAATTGGGAAAACGCTTGCTACA
>JAFQMR010000070.1 GCA_017396175.1 Clostridia bacterium | reverse complement strand
GCCGTCCGTTTTTGCGTGTGTGGGAATGGGTGCAGACATCAAATCGGCGATGGCGATGCGGCACGACAGCGACTCGCTTCGCTCCCTTGCATAAGTTCCGCTGGCCCAATCAAAGATTTGGAGCGTCACTTAACATAGGTCGTGCCCTACGGTTTTCGTATAAACCAAAGCCAGGCAGACTCTGCCTGCCGTTCGCGAAAACCGAAATCGGCGGTATCTCTCCCTCCGTCTTTTGCTTCGCAAAATCCAGCTCCCTCGTCAGAGGGAGGCAAGGGGAAACCGAAATCGGCGGGGATCGTTTTACGATCCGTGCCCTTCAGGGCACACCTTCATTTTTCACTATTCACTATTCACTTTTCACTCTTCACTGCCCGTAAGTCCCTTCCGTCGCCCGGCGGCGCCAGCGCCCCTTGCTTTAAGGGGAGCCTTGTCCTGTGCAAACCCTTTATTTTTCATTGCCCTTGTGCACAAGGAGAAGGCAGGGTTCATAGATTGGGATGAGAAGTTTTACTCCGATGGGAGGCGTGTTTTTCTATGAACAAACCCGAAACCGTTGCCGTGATCGGCGGGGATCTTCGGTATGTCTATCTGGCGGGAGCGCTCAGCGAAGACGGTTGCCGTGTCCTTGCTGTCGGTTTTGATAATACGGATCTGCCGCCGTGTGTGGCGGGATGTACCGATGCCGCACAGGCAATTGCGTTATCCGACGCCGTGTTGTTGCCGATGCCCGTGTCGGCAGACGGTAAAACGGTCAATGCGCCCTTTTCGCGGCTGTGCATCCCGCTGGAACAGGTATACGCCGCTGTACGGGAAGGGCAACCCGTGTGTGCGGGTGGTGTCAGCGAGGAGATCCGTGCGGCATTTGAGAGGCGGCATATTGCCGTGTGGGATTATCTTGAAAGAGAGGAGCTGGCGGTGCGCAATGCCGTGCCGACGGCGGAAGGGGCCATTCAGCTTGCTATGGAGGAGCTGCCCGTGACCATTGACGGGGCCTCTTGTTTGATTGCAGGCTACGGACGGATCGGTAAGGTGCTTTCGAGAATGCTGTGTGCGCTCGGAGCGGAGGTGACCGTGGCGGCGCGGAAATGCGCCGATCGCGCGTGGGCAACGGTACACGGCTGTCGTGCCGTGCACACAGAGGATATCGCATCCCTGCCGTCGATGGATGTGGTGTTCAACACCGTCCCGACGATGTTGTTTGACCGCCGTGTGCTGGCAAGCCTTGACCGCCGTACACTGTTGATCGATCTTGCATCCCGACCGGGGGGCGTGGATTTCAAGGCGGCGGCCGAACAGCACTTAAAAACGGTATGGGCGCTGTCGCTCCCCGGGCGTGTTGCCCCGAAAACGGCGGCGGAGATCATCAAATCCACTGTTATGAATATATGGAAGGAGGCAGGGGTATGAGCGAAACACTTCGGATCGGGTTTTGTCTGTCGGGCTCGTTTTGTACGTTTGAACGTGCCTACACACAGATACGGCACCTGCTTGCGGCGGGACACGAGGTGACGCCGATCCTGTCCTTCAATGCGTCGTCGGTCGATACGCGCTTCGGTCGTGCCGACGAATGGGTTGACCGCTTAGAGCAGGCAACGGGACGGTCGGCGCTGACAACCTTGACAGCGGTGGAGCCGATCGGGCCAAAGGGGCTTTTTGATGTGCTGGTGGTGGCCCCTTGTACGGGAACCACACTCGGTAAGCTGGCAAACGGCATCAGCGATACGCCTGTGACGCTTGCCGTGAAAAGCCATTTGCGCCGCAGTCGGCCTGTGGTGATCGCGGTATCCACAAACGATGCTCTCGGCGGCTCGTTTCGCAGTATTGCGTTGCTGAAAAACATCAAGTGTCTGTATTTTGTGCCGATGGCGCAGGACGATGTGGTGAATAAGCCGAACTCGCTTGTGGCGGATTTTACGAGGCTTTCGGATACCGTTGCCTGTGCGCTTGAGGGGATCCAGCTTCAGCCCTTGGTGTTCTCGGTGTGAAGCGCTTGCCATAGTTCCCGCACACCGACAACGAGAAGCAATGCGCCGAAGGCGCGGCGAAGCCAATCAGGCGAGGAGGAAGGCACCAGCAGGGCGGCGATCACGGCGGTCACGGCACCGCCGATCGCCGCCCAAACGGCGACGGGGCGGTGAATGCGGTCGTTTTTCCAATGGATCCACAGGGATGGCGGTGCACATCCGAGAAAATACAGTAGGTTGATCCCTGCCGCTGCAGAGGGATCGGTCTGAAGCACGGCGGTTAAATAGAGGACAAGCAGGGTGCCTCCTCCGATCCCCATACCGCTTACGATCCCTGTCAGCACACCGACAAGGCAAGCAAGCCACCACATCACCACAGCATCACGCCTTTCACTCCACCGTACAGCAGAAAGCCGGCCAGTAACAGCCGCAACCATTTCACCTGTAAGCGCCCCATCACGGCGGCACCGATCAGGCCGCCGACAATACCGCCGAGCATATAGGGAAGAGCGGCTTCGAAGTCCAGAGTACCGCGAAACCAGTAGACAGCAGCGGAAACAACGGACAAGGGAAGCGTGACGGCGAGCGAGGTGGCAAGAGCGTCCTTCGGCGGTAGGCGGCACCACGACATAAACAGCGGCACCAAAAGTAAACCGCCACCGGCGCCGAACAGGCCGTTTATAACGCCTGCTGCGGCACCGATGGCGATCGGTTTTCCTTGCGGTTTCCACGTATGCATTGCCATCACTCCTTTTGGTTTAAGGAGAGTATGGACAATGAAACGGGGGTTTAGTCCTTTTTGACGGGGAGCTGCTTGGGATCCTTGTCCGTTTTTTTCAGTTCTCCCTTGTTGCGGAAGATCACAAGCTTGCTGAATACATAGTTGGCTATTAAAACAATAATTTGTGCGAACAATTTACAAGGTGCTGCGGGAAGTTGCATCCAAGTGCAGGTAATAATGATAAAGATTTCTTCAACAACAAGTGACACTAAGCGTGCACCGAAGAACAGGGCTGCTTCGCGCTTGAATTCGGCAAATCCGTGGGTTTGGCTTTTGAACACGAAAATCTTGTTGACAACGTAGGCGAACAGTACTGCACAGATCCAACTGGGAATATTGGCCCATTCTTCCGTCCATCCGTAAGAAACGAATATCATAAATACGACATAACTGATGACGGTTGTCAAAGCGCCGAAAAAGATATAGCTGATAACCTCGCTGTTAAAAAACCTCGGAAAGCGCTTGGTAAGGTGATCGTAAAGCACCATCCCGAACACGCACACCACGCCGCCGAGAAGCGCCAGCCATGTAGCCATACCGAAGCCGCCCGTCAGGAAGCTGAGCACCACGGGGGCGGCCACGGGAACAAGCGACAGGAGCATCGCATACCGCTTCTCGACATTCGCAACCCGCAGGATATACCACGCGAGCGCACAGCTAATGCCGCAGCAAAGCAATACCAGAACGGGGATGGTGAGGGTGTTGATGATGCCGCGTCCCGCGTCGTCCATGCCGCCGAACAGCACGGTCATGACGGATACGGTCGCATTGTTGATCGCATCGCTGACATGGGCGATATTGGCCGTGAGGATGGATGCAAAGACAGTCAGCAGAACAGCGAACACCAGCGCAATGGTCACCGAGACCTTGCGGGACGGCTTGCGGACGATGGGTTGATCGTTTTGACTCATGGAGTATCACACCTTTCTGCAATTACAGGGCTTGTACCATTGCGACAAGCGCTTTCGGATCGGCGGCATTGAACACGGCACTGCCCATCACGACGACATCCGCACCGCTTTCGGCACAGAGAGCGGCATTGGCAGCACCGACACCGCCGTCCAGCTGAATCTCAAGCGTATGTCCGATGCGGGCGCATTCGTCTTTGATCTCGCGGATCTTCGGGAGCATATCGCCCATAAAGCTCTGGCCGCCGAAGCCCGGCTCTACCGTCATCACAAGCACCATATCGAGCTTTTTGAGGTAGGGGAACACCGCCGAGGCGGGGGTGTTCGGCTTGATGGTGAGGGCGGCTTTTTTGCCGAGGGCGCGGATGCGGTCAAGTGTGTTATCGATATCGGCATCGCACTCTACGTGGATGTTGATGAGATCGGCGCCCGCTTTCGCAAAAGCGTCGATCAGCAGATCGGGACGCTCCATCATCAGGTGTACGTCAAAAAACAAGTCGGTCAGCGGACGGAGAGAGGCGATGACGGGCGGGCCGAAGCTGAGATTCGGCACAAACTGACCGTCCATCACGTCAAGGTGTAACCAGTCGGCACCGCTGTCTTCACACAGCGCGACGGCGGCGTCCATGTGCGCAAAATCGCACGTCAGAATGGAGGGGGAGACCTTCATAAGAGAATCGTCCTTTCGATTGAAGTACATACTATTTCATTATTATAGCGCATTTTTGCTTTTGACGCAAGTGGCGGACGGCTTTTTCAAGGAAATATCACCAAAAAAGGGGCGCAGAAAAATTTTTTCGCGTACTTTGTGTCAAAACTTTATCAAACCTCTTGCAATAATTGAAAAAATAGGCTAGAATATATAAGAAATCTATTTAGGAGGTTTTCATTATGGCAATCAAAGTTGGTATTAACGGTTTCGGCCGCATCGGCCGTCTGGCGTTCCGTCAGATGTTCGGCGCGGAAGGTTACGAGGTTGTTGCGATCAACGACCTGACCGATGCGAAGATGCTCGCTCACCTGCTG
>JAFQMR010000069.1 GCA_017396175.1 Clostridia bacterium | reverse complement strand
TGCGCTGGCGGCGGCGACGGGCTGTCCCGTGCACATCTGTCACGTCAGCACAAGAGGCAGTGTTGAGATGATCCGTGCGGCACAAAAGAACGGGATCAGGGTGACGGGTGAGACCGCCCCGCATTATATCGCGCTGACCGACGAATGTCTGGCGGCGAAGGATGCCGATTACCGTATGAGCCCGCCCTTGCGCACGGAGGATGACCGCCTGGCGCTCATCGAGGGCTTGCGGGACGGCACACTGACGGCGATCGCGACCGATCACGCACCGCACACCGCCGAGGAAAAGGCGGATTTTGCGAAAGCGCCGAACGGCTCTATCGGTATGGAAACGTCGTTTGCCGCGTGCCTGACGTATTTGGTGAAGACGGGTAAGCTCCCGCTGGAAAAGCTCATTTGGCTGATGTCCACCTCGCCTGCAAAGATCGCGGGCATCCCCGCGGGTACGCTTCAGGTCGGAGCGGCGGCGGATCTGGTGCTTGTGGATACCGATGCCGAGTGGACGGTGGATGTGAAGAAGCTCCACGGAAAATCGGCGAACTGTCCGTTCAAGGGGTTGACCTTGAAGGGCCGCGTGATGAAGACGTTTTGCGACGGACGCCTTGTTTACGATGCGGACGCCGCCGAAATTTAAGGAGGAATACGATTATGGGAATGAAACGACTGGTGGACGCGGTACGCGCCAAGCAGAATCCGACGGTGGCGGGACTGGATCCGCGCCTTGACTATCTGCCCGATTTTCTGAAGGAAAAGGCGTACGCCGCATACGGAAAAACACTCGAAGGCGCGGCGGCGGCCGTGCTGGAATATAATAAGGCGTTGATCGACGCGATGTACGATATCGTTCCCGCGGTCAAGCCGCAGGCGGCGTACTATGAGCTGTACGGCTGGGCGGGCGTGAAAACGCTGTATGAGACCATTACCTATGCCAAGCAAAAGGGCATGTACGTCATCACCGACGGCAAGCGCAACGACATCGGCACCACGATGGAGGCGTATGCGGCGGCGCATCTCGGCCTTGTGGACGTGGACGGCGAAACGTATGCTCCGTTTGACGGCGATGCCCTGACGGTGAACGGCTACCTCGGCACCGACGGCATCAAGCCGCTTCTCTCCATCTGCAAGGAGCGCGATCGCGGCATTTTTGTGCTGTGCAAGACCTCCAATCCCTCGTCGGGCGAACTGCAGGATCAGCTTCTGAACGGCGAAGCGCTCTATGCGCGTATGGGTGACCTGTGTGAGTCGTGGGGTGCCGATACGATCGATGAGAGCGGCTATTCGGCGGTCGGTGCGGTGGTCGGTGCGACCTATCCCGATCAGCTCCGCGAGCTGCGTGAGCGTCTGCCGCACACCTACTTCCTTGTGCCCGGCTACGGTGCGCAGGGCGGCGGAGCGGACGGCGTGGCTCCCGCGTTTGATAAGGACGGTATGGGTGCGATCGTCAACTCGTCGCGTGCGATTCTTTGCGCGTGGAAGAAGGAAGGCTGTGATCCTGCGGACTTTGCGGGTGCGGCACGCCGTGAGGCGATCCGTATGAAAGAGGATCTCACTTCGGTGTGGTAACGGCACCAAAGGCGGAGGAACTTATGATGAAACGTTTGGTAACGTGCTTTGCCTGGGTCGCGGCGATGATTGTGACGCTCGGCGCTGTGCCGACTGTGTCGGCGTCGTCTGTCAGAACGGTCGATCTTGCTGCCGAGGCGAGCTGCGTGAAGCTGCTCGGGCGGACAACGGTTGAAGATTACGGCATTGAGCCGCATTCGACGGGCGCAGGCATCGCGTTTTACGCCGAATGCAGCGGCGACATCACGCTGGCGATGACGGGTGCGCCCTCGAAGTTCGAATCGCTGTATGTGGCAGTCTTCGTGGACGATGTTTTACAGCGTGTGGAATTCACAGGGCAGATCGGACGCCGCCATACAGAGGAGTTGGTGATCGCCCGGGATCTCCCGCAAGGAAAGCACAAGATCGAGATCGTGCGGGAGACGGAAGAAAATTACGGACGCTATATATGGACATCCATTTCGCTGAACGGTACGATTACTCCTGTGGAGAATGCACCGCTGTTGATCGAGTTTGTCGGTGATTCCATCACCGCCGGCTATGCATCTTATCCGCAGACCGAGGAGAACGAATCGCTTTCTGTGGAGCATCCCGTATTTATGGCGGGTGTCAAATCCTACGCGTATCTGACAGCGCAGGCGTTGAATGCGGATTTTCAGTCGGTTTGTGCGAGCGGTTATGGCGTGGTGCGTGGCTACAACAGTGACGGCGTCACGCTGCCGATGATGTACGACTATGCGGGGTATTATCATAACAAGGGCAAGAGCGGAATATGGGCTTTTGAGCGTCCGGCGGATATCGTTGTGATCCATCTCGGAGCGAACGATTCGGATCGCGGCACAACGCTTGAAGAGATGGCAACCGGCGCAAAGACGTTTATGGAATCGGTGCGCTCGCGTAATCCCGACGCGGCGATTGTGTGGGTGACGGGCGAGACATATCGGAAGTTCGAGCAACAGTTGGAGCAGGCGGTACAGGAGCTTGGTGGTGCTGAAAAAGGGTTTTATTACACTGTTCTTCCCGAAGGGACAAGCGGCGGCGCGGGTCATCCGAACCTGGAGGAGCACGCTGTCACGGCGGATGCGTTGGTGCAGTTCCTTAAAGAGAACGTACTGCCGTCTGCGACGCCTAGTGCGTTGTGGGTGACACTCGGTGTGATCGGTGGCATCGCGATGTTGGCGGTGCTGGCGTTGATCGTGTTTAAATTCAAGCGTACGGTCGGTTGACGACGGTTCGTACCATATCATATTAGGAGGTAGTTTCTATGCGTTACGTACAAGAACACTGTACCTTGATTTATAAAGAGGAAATCGCCAAAGGTGTGTTTTCCTTTACGCTGAAGGCACCGCAGATCGCGTCGAAGACGCAGTGCGGTCAGTTTGTCAACGTGCTGTGCGATCCGTTCCAGCTTCGCCGTCCCATCTCCATCGGCGGCTTTGATGCCCAAGCGGGCATTCTGCGCCTGGTGTTTGAGGTGCGCGGCAAGGGCACGGAATGGATGGCAACCTTGGAGGAAGGGCAGGCGCTCGATCTGCTCGGCCCGCTCGGTCACGGCTTCCCGCTTCTGGACAGCGGTAAAAAGGCCGTGATGATCGGCGGCGGCATCGGTACCCCGCCGCTTCTGCCGCTGTGCCGTCACTACGGCCGTAACGCGACCGTTATCAGCGGCTTCCGTTCGGCGTCGGCGGTGATCCTCAAGGAGGATGCCGAGGCGTTCGGTGCGCGGACGATCGTCTGCACCGATGACGGCTCGACGGGCTTCCACGGCTTCACGACGCAGGCTCTGGAAGAGGAACTGAAAAACGGAACCTATGACGTGGTGTATACCTGCGGCCCGAAAATTATGATGAAGAAGGTCGCGGAGCTGGCGAAGGCGCATAACATCCGCTGTTTCGTGTCGATGGAGGAACGGATGGCGTGCGGCGTCGGTGCGTGCCTCGGCTGTGCGTGCAAAACCAAGACGGAGGACGGCGGCACCGCGATGACGCGTGTGTGCATGAACGGCCCCGTGTTTGAAGCGTCGGAGGTGGATTTCGAATGACGGATATGAAGGTGTCCATTGCGGGCGTTGAGATGAAGAATCCGATCATCACAGCGTCGGGCGCGTTTGGCTACGGTATGGAATACAACGAGATGTACCCGATCGAAAAGCTCGGCGGCATCTCCTGCAAGGGTACGACCTTGCATGAGCGTCAGGGCAACCCCGGCCCCCGCATCGCGGAGACGCCTGCGGGTATGCTCAACAGCGTCGGTCTGCAGAACCCCGGCAGTGAGGCGTTTGTCAACACCTATCTGCCGTGGCTCCGTCAGCGCGATATCACGGTCATTGCGAATATCGCGGGGCACAGCCTGGACGAATATCGCGAGGTGGCGCGCCGTGTGTCGGATGCGAACGTCGATCTCGTGGAGCTGAACATTTCCTGCCCCAACGTCAAAGAGGGCGGTATGAGCTTCGGGACCTCCTGCGAGAGTGTCGAGACGGTCGTGTCGGAGGTGCGCAAGGTGTGCAACCGTCCGCTGATCGTCAAGCTGACGCCGAACGTCACCGACATCGGCGCGATCGCGCAGGCCGCAGAGGCGGCGGGCGCGGATGCCGTGTCGCTCATCAATACGATCACGGGTATGCGCATCGATATCCGCACACGCCGTCCGATCCTGAAGAATAATATCGGCGGTCTGTCGGGCCCTGCGGTGTTCCCCGTGGCGGTGCGTATGGTGCGCGAGGTGTATAAGAAGGTCAATATTCCGATCATCGGTATGGGCGGTGTCTCCACGTGGGAGGATGCCGCGGAAATGATGATGGCGGGTGCGGCGGCGATCCAGGTCGGCGCGGCGCTGTTCCGTGATCCGTATGCGCCCATCAAGATCATCGAAGGCCTTGAAGCGTTTGCTTCGGAGCAGGGCTTGTCGTCCGTCACCGAGCTGACGGGTTCCGTGCAGGAGTGGTGACCGATGGTAATTATGGCGATCGATCTCGGTCACGTGCGTACGGGCGTGGCGATCTCGGATAAAACCGAGCTGCTTGCCTCTCCGATCGGCACAGTGACCGAACGCAAGGACGAGGTGCTGGTCGAGAAGCTGGCGGCTCTCGCCGCGGAGCGCGGTGCCGAGCAGCTGGTGGTCGGTTTGCCTCGCAATATGGACGGCTCGTGCGGCGACAGTGCCAAGCGCTGTGAGATGCTGGCGGCGGCTCTCGGTGAAAAGACGGGACTCCCCGTGACGCTGTGGGACGAACGTCTTACGACCGTGTCGGCGATCGGCTATCTGAATCAGACGAATACCCGCGGGCAGAAGCGCAAGGCGGTCGTGGATACCGTCTCGGCGGTGATCATTCTGGAGGATTATCTCCGTCATCGCAAAAACAAAACCGAATAACCCGAAAACAGCGGATGTCCTTTGAAAAAAGACGATCCGCTGTTTTTTTGCACCTATGTGCGCAGATTTTCGACACCTCGCGGCACAAAGGTTGCACAGAAGGGGCGGATGTGGTATACTGATCCTATTCAAAAGAGAAAGGGGCGACGGGGATGCTGCAGCTGATTTTGGGACGTTCGGGCTTCGGAAAAACGACGACGGCGACCGAACGGATTGCCGCCGCGGTACAGGGAGCGGATGCGGCGAAGGTGTGCGTTATGCTTGTGCCCGAGCAGGTGTCGTTTGAGACAGAGCGTGCGCTCGTACGGCGGCTGGGGGACGTAGACGCCGCAAAGGTGCAGGTGCTCAGCTTTACGCGTATGTGCGAAACCTTAATGAAAAGCCGTGCGCTCCGCCCGCTGTCGAACGGCGCGCGGATCATGCTGATGAGCCGTGCCGTGGCGGAGTCCGCCGAGCATCTGTCGTTGTATGCCGGTGCGCGCCGCGCCGATACGGTAGCGGCGCTTCTGGAGGTGGCCGCCGAATGTCGCCAGTCTTCCATCACGCCGTCTCAGCTTGCCGAAGCGGCGGAGGCTCTGCCGCCGAGCACGTTGCGGCAGAAGACGAAAGAGCTGTCGTTGTTGCTGGAGGCGTACGATGCGCTGTCTTCACAAGTAGGAAGCGATCCGCAGGAAAGCCTGAATCAGCTTGCCGGGTGGCTTACCGAAACGCGCGCTCTTGCGGGAGCGACCGTGGTCGTGGACGGCTTTGCGGGCTTCACGGCTCCTGAAATTCGGGTGCTGAAAGCGTTGATGGCACAAGCGGATGACGTGACGGTGACGCTGTGTACCGACCGTCTGCACGATGATAACGACGGAATGGATCGGTTCTCGGCGGTGATGGAAACCGCAAAGCGACTGATGAAAGCGGCTGAGGATGTCGCCTGCGCGGTGGCTCGTCCCGAGATCCTTATGACACCGTACCGTTTCCGCCGCGAATCGCTGGCGGCTCTGGAGGCAACGGCCTTTACGTCGGAAATGCTCGAAGCGGAACAGGACGGCGCGGTGATGTTGGTGCATTGCGACAATATATACGAGGAATGTCATTTTGCGGCACAAACGGTGCGGCGTCTGATGCGGACGGAGGGACGGCGTGCACGGGAATTTGCCGTGGTGGCACGGGATCTGAAAGAGTATATCGGCGTGATCGACGTAGCGTTCGAGCAGGCGGGCATTCCGTTTTACCTCGACAGGCGTACGCCGATTGCGGGCGAGGGCCTTGTAGCGGCCGTGATGACGGCACTCGGGCTGGCCGTGAACGGCTTCCGAAGTGAAGGCTTATTGCGTTTGATGAAGACGGGGCTTCTCGGCTTTTCGACCACCGCCGCCTCAAGCTTGGAAAATTATGTGTATATTTGGAATATTACGGGCTCGCAGTTCAGAACCCCGTGGAAGGCGCATCCGCGCGGCTTTGCGTCGGCGATGGAGCCGAAGGATGAGCGGGCGCTCGGATACCTTAACCGCTTGCGGTTGCGTCTGGTACGTCCGCTTATGCGGCTGACCGAGGCGCTGTCGGCGCCGCTGACGGGCGAAGCGTTCTCGACGGCTGTCTATCAGTACATCCGTGACGCGCGGCTTGACCGAGCCGTCGCACGGCAGATCCGAAAGCTTCGCCTTGGCGGTGAGCCGTCGCTTGCCGACCATACCGAACAGGTGTGGAATGCGTTGATGGGGTTGCTTGACGATATGGCAACCGTTCTCGGAGACGATAAGCTTGATGCCGCTCAGCTGACCGAGCTGCTTCGTGCATCGACCGTTAAAACCGATATCGGTACCATTCCGCAGATGCTCGATGCCGTGCAGATCGGTGCGGCGGACCGCATCCGCTTTGTCCAACCGACAACGGTGTTTGTGATCGGTGCGAACGAGGGCGTTTTTCCCGCGTTGCCGCCGTCGCAGGGGCTTTTGAGCGATCGCGACCGTCGCCTGTTGTGCGAGGCGGGGGTAGAGCTTCGCGACGACCGCGAGCACCATACGATGAACGAGCGCTTTCTGGCGTATACGGTGCTGTCGGCGGCTTCGGAGCGGCTGTATATCAGCTACCTGTTGCAAACGCCCGACGGCGAGCGCGGAGAGCTGTCGGCGATCGGACAAACGGTGAAGGCCCATCTGCCCGTCGGGGATTCGGTCAGCGCGGTTTCGGAGGACGGCGCGGATATCGAGACGATCGACCGTGCTTTTGAACGGATGGCGGACGGCTTCCGTGCGCGTACACCGCTGTCAAGAGCGCTGTATGCGGTGCTGTGGGAGGATGAAGCGCTTCGCGGACGTCTGCGTCAGATGACGCGGATCGCCGAGGAACAGCCGATCCGATTTGAAGAGGCGGACACGGCAAAGGACTTTTTCGGAGAGCGGATGGTGCTTTCGGCTTCCCGCGTGGAGCGCTACCATCAATGCCGTTTCGCGTATTACTGTCAGTACGGACTGCAGGCAAAGCCGCGTCGCAGTGCGGAGCTCGGGGCCATCGAATTCGGCACGCTGACACACTATGTGATGGAGCATACTCTTCCGCGCTATTTGGAGGAAGGCCTTGACTCGATCCGAAAAACACGTTGCTTCGAGGATGCCTCCGCGCAGAGTGAGCGGTACGTTGAAGAGATGATGGGAGGTCTTGCCGATAAGCCTGCACGGTTTTTGTATTTGCTCCGTCGGTTGCAGGGCGTATGCGGAAATTTTCTGTGGCAAGCGGTGAAGGAGCTGTCGCAGAGTCGGTTTGTGCCTGTTGATTATGAGTTGGAGATCGGACGCGGGGAGGATGCCGTGGATCCGATGATCTTAAAGCTTCCCGACGGTGCGGAGATTGCGATGATCGGCCAGATCGACCGCGTGGATCTGTACGATCAGGGCGACCGTCGGTTTGTGCGGGTGATCGACTACAAGACGGGAACGAAGCAATTCCGCCTGGAGGATGTGGTGGAAGGCATCAATCTCCAGATGCTGATCTATATGATGACCTTGTGGAAAAACGGAAGCGACCGCTACGGCGAATGTCTGCCGGCGGGGCTTCTGTATATGCCCTCCAAGGTGCCGATGATCAAGGCGGAGGAGGGACTTGAGGGTGAAGCGCTGGAGCTGAAGCAACGCAAAAAGATGCGGATGAACGGTCTGCTTCTTGACGATGAGCAGGTACTGCGGGCGATGGAGCCCGGTGTGCAGGGGATCTATATCCCCGCTACCCTGAAAAAGGACGGTACCCTGTCGAAAACGAGCTCGGTAGCCACACTGGCGCAGTTCGGTGCGCTCGGGCGTCGGGCGGAAAAGCTGCTCTGCAATATGGCCGCTACCCTGCGTGAAGGCGACATCGATGCGTTGCCGTTTGTGACGGCGACCAACGATCCCTGCCGCTATTGCGACTACCGTGCCGTTTGCGGTCACGAACAGGATGACCGCGTGCGCGAACCGTCGTTCGACAGTGCCGAGGCGGTGCTGGCGGCAATTCAGGAAACGGAGGAATAACAAAAGCATGGATATGGTAATCGCGGTTGCCGCTGTTGCGGCGGCGGTATTATCGCTCGCCGCACTGCTTTCGTCGCTTAGGCGGGATCGGACGGGCGATGCGCTCAAGGAGGATATTATCCGCGCCAACGATCGGGCGTTGGCATCGGCGGCCGCCGCTTCGGCACGGCAGACCGATCTGATCGATCAGCATATGAAGGAGCGTCAGGACGTGCTCCGTGACAACGTCACCGTATCGATGGCGCAGATGGAACAGCGCCTTCGCACCATGGAGACAATGAATGAGCAAAAGCTTGAGGCGATCCGCGTCTCGATGGAGCAACGGTTGCAATATCTGCAGGAGGAGAATAACCGCCGCCTGGATGAGATGCGTCGCACGGTGGATGAAAAGCTGCAGAAAACGCTGGAGGATACGATGACGCAATCCTTCCGCCTTGTTAACGAGCGGCTGGAGCAGGTTTATAAGGGGCTCGGCGAGATGCAGACACTGGCAAGCGGTGTCGGCGATCTTAAAAAGGTGCTGTCAAACGTCAAAACGCGGGGTATCCTCGGTGAGATCCAGCTCGGCGCGATTCTCGAGGAGATCCTGGCTCCCGAGCAATACGAAATGAATGTAGTCACCGTTCCGTCCTCGACGGCGGTGGTGGAGTTTGCCGTGCGTCTTCCCGGAGCGGACGGGGAACAGGTATATCTCCCGATCGATTCGAAATTCCCCGCCGATGCGTATACGGCCTTGCAGGAGGCGTACGACAGCGGCAGTGCCGAGGCGGTGAATGCGGCGGCCGCGGTGCTGATGACACGCATCAAGGGCTTTGCCAAGGATATCCGCGATAAGTATATCGAGCCGCCTTATACGACCGATTTTGCGATCATGTTTTTGCCGTTTGAAGGGCTGTATGCCGAAGCGGTGAACCGCGGCCTTGTGGAGATCCTGCAACGCGAGTATAAGGTGAATTTGGCGGGCCCGAGTACGATGGCGGCCTTGCTGAACAGCCTGCAGATGGGATTCCGCACGCTGGCGATCCAGAAGCAAAGCGGCGAAGTATGGAAGCTGCTCGGGGCGGTACGCACGGAGTTTGATAAGTTCGGGGATATTCTGAGTGCTACTCAGACGCGGCTGGAGCAGGCACACAAGGAGCTCGACAAGCTTGTCGGTGTGCGCACCCGCGCGATTCAGCGCCGTTTGCGCGATGTCGAACGGCTGGATGCCGCGGAAGCAGCAGGGTATCTTGAGGAATAAAAGGAGAGATTGTCAATGACGGTTCGTCCGATCACGAAACAGGATCGGGGAGAGTACGTGGCGATGGTGCGGGCGTTTTACGATTCCGATGCCGTGATGCATCCGATCCCCGACGGCTATATTGAGCGCACCTTTGAGGAGCTGATGCGCTCGGTCGTTTATGCCGAGGCGCGGATGCTGGAGGAGGACGGCGAGACGGTCGGGTATGCACTGCTTGCCAAAACCTTTTCGCAGGAGGCGGGAGGCCTGTGCGTGTGGGTAGAGGAGCTGTACGTGAAACCTGCCCATCGCTCAAAAGGCTTCGGGCGCACCTTTTTTGAGGAGCTGTTCCGTTCGTTGCCGCCTGCCGTAAAACGGATCCGCCTGGAGGTGGAGGATGAAAACGTCGGTGCTGTGCGGTTGTACGAAGCACTC
>JAFQMR010000068.1 GCA_017396175.1 Clostridia bacterium | reverse complement strand
GGTAGTAGTGGTGGTCGTTGTGGTAGTCGTGGTAGTGGTAGTAGTGGTTGTTGTAGTCGTAGTAGTGGTTGTTGTTGTGGTTGTGGTAGTGGTAGTAGTGGTTGTTGTAGTCGTAGTAGTGGTTGTTGTTGTGGTAGTGGTAGTCGTGGTAGTTGTTGTTGTGGTCGTAGTCGTGGTTGTTGTGGTATACGACGCATCCTCAATCACAACCGTGCCGCTTGTAAACGAAAGGCGGCTCGGTGTCACATAGCCGTATTTATCCGCCGACGTAAAGGTCGGAGCATAAATCATCGCATCGTCGGTAAACGGTGTCACCGTCGCATTCACACTGCCTGCGCCCGAAATACAATTCTTTACCGTGAAGTATACGGTGCCGATCGTGCCGTTCGGCGCGGTATTTCTCTTCGAAGCCACATACGCGAGGTGGACACCTTCGCTGTTGCTGTTGGAGGTGTAAACGACAGCGCTCGAAGCATTACCGACCACATCGGTGTTCCAGACGACATAGCCGCCGTCGCTCTGTTGCACAGGCGTCAGCTTATCCGTGTCATAGGTCACGGTCATACCGAAGTTCGCCACACCGACATCACTGCCGATCACAATGTCGACGCCGATCACATCGCCCGTTTTCACGGGGTTGCTCTGCGATACCGCCGAGAAGGTGACAACCGTATTCGTCAGCACCGGAGGCACCGTCGAGGTCGTGGATTTCGTCGTCGTGGTGGTCGTCGTGGTGGTCGTTGTCGGCTCGCTGCTGTTGATGACCGCACCGCTTACAAACGTATAGTCCGACGGGTCGAGCTCCACGAAAGCGCCGCCGTCCGCCGTCGTCAGCTCGGGAGCGGTGATCGAAATCGTTTTCTGCCCGTCGTAATCCTTCAGAATGCGGAAATACAGCGTAAACATACGACCGCCCGCCGTCGTACCGTTCGAAGCCGAGGAGGCAAAGCCGAAGCGCACCACGCCCGTTGACGGCAACGAGGTCATATAGATGTAGCGGCTGTTGAAGATATCGGTATTGACATCAACGGCGTAGAGGTTGCCGTCATCGTCGTTCATCGCAACAGGCTCCAGACAGGTTGCGTCATAACCGAAATCCAGACGGCCGTTCACGAGCTTGTGGCCGCCCGTAATGTACACGGGAACCGCCACGATATCGCCTGTGGTGCCCTGCGCCACCGATGCGGAAATCGTAAGGCTGCCGTCGGTCGTTGCCTGTGTCGGTTGGGTTGCCTTCGTTGTCGACACCACCGGTGCCGAAGAGGTCGTTGCAGGCTTTTCATACAGGATCGACACCGTGCCGTCCTGCGTATACACCGTCGGCGACGACGCGCCGAATTCGTCGGGGTTGATCACGTTGTAGACCTGCAGATCCCCCATCGACAGCGTCACATCGGAGACGTTCGCCGTATTCCCCTTCAGGCGGAAGGGGATCGTGAGCAGCTCGCCGCTGTTCACCGTCGTATTGGTTTCTGCAATATACACCAGGTTGATGTGTCCGTCGCTCAGCGCCGAGGCGACCATCGCACTGCTGCCGAACGCGTCTTCATTCCAGATCACGTAACCGCCGTCGCTCTGCTCGACAGGTTCAAGACGGTCGCTGTCAAAATACACGGCCATATCGTAGTTGGCCACGCCCTGCGCACTCTGCAGAACGAGCGGCAGATACACGATCTCGTCCGCCTTGCCGCTGACGTTGCCAAGCGTCAGGCTGACAGGATCAACCGTCAGGCTGTACGTGCTGTCCGCCATACACAGGCCGCTCACCTTCAGAGTACCCGCTTCCTCGACCTCGAGGCTGACAGACTCAACATAGATCGTGCCGTCCGCAGGCAGGCGGATGTTGTTCGCGTCGTAGGTCAGCGATCCGCTGAGCGGGCGATTAAGCACATAGTTGCGGCAAGCGCCGATGTTCATCCTCCAGTCGCCGTTGAGGTTCGGCGCTTTAGTGGAGAATTTGTCCGTTGTCGCGTGAATACCCGTCACGGTTACATGAATATTGAATTTGCCGGTCGCGTTGATCAGGCCGTGCAACGTATCATACCCATTCCAGTTGACATATTTGCCGACGGGATAGGTGATCTTCTTTTTCGCCGACGCGGTCAGCGTCAGGTTGCCGTCCTCATCGTAGGTAAAGCCGGCCGACGCGGCCTGCTCGGGTGTCGGCATCAGGCTGATGCCGTTCTGCACATCGGGAGGAAGCAGTGTCAGATCATAGAGCGTCGTCGGATCGGTCACCGAGAACACCGCGATGCGGTTGAAGGTGACGGAGCCCTTGTTGACGATGCTGCCGTAGTTTTTCTGGTTTGCGTAGTCGCTGATCGCGTAATACGCCTCGTAGCAGGCGGCCACCTCTTCAAGCGAGAGGGTGCCCTCGTAATGGCCCGCCGTCAGTGCCGCATTGGCATCCGAGCTGCCGCTGATGGCGGAGTTCAGCTTAAAGGTCGTCAGTGCACCGTCTTCGTTGACAAGCTCCACCAGCACGGTGGCCTTGTTATCGACGGTAAGGTTATAATACAGATCCGAGAAATAGGACACGGTCACAGGGGAGGACAGCGTGTACTCCACACGCGGAGTACCCGACACCGGTGCCAGCACGTGGCCGCCGAACGCATCGGTTTTAAACGTGGACGAGCCGGTGCCCTGCGTCCAGTCGATATACTCATCGGGGAGGAGAGAGATACCGCTGGTTTCAGTGGCCACCGTTGCTTCCAGCTCAGACATCGTCAGCGTGGCTGCCTCGGCCACTTCGATCGTGATGCCGCCGACCGTAACCGCCTTGCGCGCATCAAAATCCAGCTCATTCAGCAACGCCGCCTTCGCTTCGACGACCTTATCGGTATAATCGCCCGCGGCAATGTATCCGTCGGACGAAACGGTAAAGGTCTTATCAAAATCGCCGTCCGCCGAGGAGATCACGCCGTAAACGCCGTCATTCACCGTCGAGGTCAGCGCCACCGACAGGCGGAACGCCTTTGTCGACGACAGCGACATCAACAGCGCATCCAGCGTGTTAAGATCAAAGCTGTGCGCACCGTCGATTGGCTGCAGCTCGACCGTCGCCGCCCCGTTCGTGTTCACGACGAACGATTGCCCGTTGTACACAACGGTACCGCTGCCGCTCGTGAACTGATACGCCGAGGCAGCAGGCAGCATCTGGTCCGACGTGACGGGCGCGGCGGCAAACACCGTGATCGGCATAGCCGAAAACAGCGTTGTCAGCACAAGCGTCAGCGCCGTCACCATCGCGATGACTTTGCGGAATGTGAATTGTCTCATAAAAAACGTCCTCCCCGTTTTTGTGAGATTTGCTGAATGGAAAATGTCACTTTGACAGAATAATCCCAAAATAACCTATCCTATAGTATAACGAAATCAAGTAAAAAAAGCAAGTGTTTTTACGAACTTCGGCATTTTGACATAAAAAAACCGAACCGTCTTCCGAAAAAAGACGGTTCGATCCCTGTTTTTTGGAGATTATGTTCGGCCGAAATCCGCCAGCACCAGGGTTTTGTTATGATCCTGGGCCCAGCGGATGTTCCATTCGCTTGAGAACAACAGCAACGGCCGTCCGCGCATATCCTGCGCATATTTGGTATCGGAGGTCAGATCCAGCTTACGCGGATCCTCCACCTCACTCTCGATCCACCGTACGTGCTGATAAGACAGCGGCTCCATTCGTACCTGCACGCCGTATTCGTTGTTCAGCCGATGCTCCAGCACCTCAAACTGCAGGGTGCCGACCACACCGACGATCACTTCCTCCATACCGGCGTTCGGCTCCTGGAAGATCTGGATGGCGCCTTCCTGTGCGATTTGCGTCATTCCCTTGACAAATTGCTTGCGCTTCATCGTATCCACCTGACGGACGAGTCGGAAAATTTCGGGTTCAAACGTCGGGATGCCTTCAAACACAAATTTGTTGCCCGGCGCACACAGTGTATCGCCGATCGAGAACATACCGGGATCAAACACGCCCATAATATCGCCCGCGTACGCCTCTTCGATGATCTCGCGGTCGGACGCCATCATTTGCTGAGGCTGGGACAGGCGAAGCTTCTTGCCGCTTTGGACGTGAACGACCTCCATGCCCTTTTCAAACCGTCCCGAGCAAATGCGCATAAATGCAATGCGGTCACGGTGGGCCTTGTTCATATTTGCCTGAATTTTAAAGACAAATGCCGAGAAGGGCGTCTTGACGGGATCGACAAGGCCCGCATCCGCCATACGCGGCAGAGGCGGCGTCGTCATTTTCAGGAATTCGCGCAAAAACGGTTCGACGCCGAAGTTGGTCAGCGCCGAGCCGAAAAACACGGGTGACAGCTTACCGTTATGGACACGAGCCATTTCAAGCTCACTGCCTGCGCCGTCGAGAAGCTCAATATCGTCGCGGAGCTGAGAAGCCGCCTCCTCCCCGACCATCGCATCAAGAGCGGGATCATCGAGCTTCAGCGCGGTGGCTTCCACCTCATGCGCACCGTTGCCCTGCGAGGTGAACGCCAACAGCTCCCCCTGTCCGCGGTCGTACACACCGCGGAAATCGCGTCCCGAGCCGAGCGGCCAGTTGACGGGATACGTCTCGATGCCGAGCACCTGCTCGATCTCCTCGAGCAGATCAAACGGATCGCGCGCCTCGCGGTCCATCTTATTGATAAAGGTGAAAATCGGGATGTTGCGCATCACGCAGACCTTGAACAGCTTTTTCGTTTGCCGCTCAACGCCCTTGGACGCGTCGATCACCATCACCGCCGAATCCGCCGCCATCAGCGTGCGGTAGGTATCCTCCGAGAAATCCTCGTGACCGGGGGTGTCGAGAATGTTGATGCAGCAATCGCCGTATTCAAACTGCAGTACAGACGACGTGACCGAAATGCCGCGCTGTTTTTCGATCTCCATCCAGTCGGACACCGCGTGCTTCATCGAGCGCTTCCCCTTGACCATACCGGCGCTCTGGATCGCGCCTCCGTAAAGGAGCAGTTTTTCGGTTAAGGTGGTTTTACCCGCATCAGGGTGCGAAATGATCGCAAAGGTGCGGCGTTTGTTGATTTGTTTTTCCATTACAGTCCGAGTGCCTCCCTGTTCGTAACATAGGCGATGTCGTCACGTGAAGCCATCATCGCGCAGAACCGCTCGATGCGCTCCCAGTTTTCGTTGACGGAAAATTCGTAGCTGTGGCCCCACACCGTAAACAACAGCGGGGTATCGTCGGGAGCGTTTAAAAACGCGTCGGCGAGCGCAAACAGCCGGCAGTCGTTGTGGTGGCAGGTGTGCCCCCACCGCAACGGATCGGTCGGAAACGCAAAGCTGTGCGTATCTTCGATCGTGCGTGCATAGCGAAGTCCCGCCTGCCGCACCGCTTCGATCACCGCGTCGTTGTACGCGCCGTACGGATACGCCATACCGATGACATCGGAGGCGCACAGCGCTTCAAGCGCCGCCTTGTCGTCCTCCAGTTCACGGCGAAGCGTCTCGCCGTCAAGCTTCGTCAGATCGGGGTGGTGCGCCGTATGCACGGCCACCTCGTGTCCCGCATAGAGCGCGCGCACCTCGTCGGCATTGATATACGTCACGCGCAGACCGCGTTGCCATTCGTTCCAGCCGTTCCGATCGGACAGAAGCGCCGAGCCGAGATTGAAGGTGCCCTTCATCCCGTAACGGTTGAGCAGGGCGACAAGGCGCTTGTCCTCCTGCACGCCGTCATCATAGCTGAAGGTCAGCGCCTTCCGTTTTCCGTTCCACATACCGCGTTTCCCTCATTTTCCAAAATCCTTGACAGTATAGCACAGCTGTGCCGTTTTGGCAAGCATCAAAACAAATCGGTCGACAGATAGCGGTCTCCCGTATCGGGAAGCAACACGACCACCCGTTGTCCCTCCGATTCGGGACGGGCGGCCCAGCGCATAGCGGCGTGAAGCGCCGCGCCCGACGAAATGCCCGCAAGCAATCCCTCCGTTCGCGCAAGGCGTCTTGCCGCTTCGTAAGCCTCCTCCGTTGTAACCGTAACGACCTCGTCGAGCACCGTCACATCCAGCACCTCGGGAACAAATCCCGCACCGATGCCCTGCAGTCCGTGCGGGCCCGCCTTGCCGCCCGACAGCACGGGCGAATCCGCAGGCTCCACGCCGATGACCTTAACGGCGGGGTTTTTCGATTTCAGATACTGCCCGACGCCCGTCACCGTGCCGCCGGTGCCGACGCCCGCCACGAACACATCCAGCCGTCCCTCGGTATCCTCCCAGATCTCGGGGCCCGTGGTCAGGCAGTGTGCCTCGGGGTTGGCGGGGTTGACAAACTGCCCCGCCACAACAGAGCCGTCGATCTCGCGGCTCAGCGCCTCGGCCTTTTCGATGGCACCCGCCATTCCGCGCGCACCGTCCGTCAACACCAGCTCTGCGCCGTAGGCGGCGATCAGCTTACGGCGTTCCACCGACATCGTGTCGGGCATCGTGATGATCAGGCGGTATCCCTTCGCGGCACACAGCGCCGCAAGACCGATGCCCGTATTACCCGAGGTCGGCTCGATCACCGTACCGCCCGCTTTCAGAAGCCCGCTTTGCTCCGCACTCTCGATCATTTGCCGCGCAACGCGATCCTTCACCGAGCCGGCAGGGTTAAGACCTTCCGGCTTCAAAAGCAGCGTAGCATACAGCCCCGCGGCCTCCTTCAGCCGATCCGCCTGTAAAAGCGGGGTTTTTCCGATCAACTCACTCACCGAATGACAAATCATATTACGCCGTCTCCTTTTCGCCAAAAAAACGAGGAATCCGACGGATTCCTCGTTTTGATGAAGTCTCTTATTCCTCGTCGCCGCAGCAATCGCAATCCTCGTCGTCGCAATCGCACTCGATCTCAAGCTCGAGGGGCTCGTCGCACTCGGGGCAAGCGATGCCGCCGTCGCACAGCGTATCCTCATCCACCTCGAACGTTGCGCCGCAAGCGGGGCAGGTGATCTCGTAGAACACGCCGTCCCAATCGTCGCAATCGTCGCAGTCGCAATCGTCGCAGTCACAGCAATCGCAATCGTCGTCGCAATCGCACTCCTCATCGAGGAATTCCTCGACATCCGCGAGATCCTCGTCGATCTCGTCGACCTGCTCGGACAGCTCGTCGACATAATCCGCCATATCCTCAATGGTCAGCGCCATATCGGTCAGGATGTCCATGATCGCGGAATAGATCTTGCCTTCCTGGCTGTCCTTGTCGATCTCCATGCCCTCAAGCATGCCTTTGAGATATGCAATCTTTTCGGTCAAATCCATACTGGTTGCCTCCTTAATATAAAGTCAAAACGGATGCTGCGCTTATGCGCGCTCCATGTACTCGCCCGTACGGGTGTCGACGCGGATCATTTCGCCCTCGTCGATGAACAGCGGAACGCGGATCTCCACGCCCGTCTCCAGCGTCGCAGGCTTGGTCGCGTTCGTCGCGGTATCGCCCTTGAAGCCGGGATCGGTCTTGGTGACCTGCAGCTCGACAAAGTTGGGGGCGTCGACCGAGAAGACCTTGCCCTTATAGGACGCCACACGGCAGACAAAGTTTTCCTTCACGAACTTGAAGCTGTCGCTCAGCACATCCGCGCCGATCGGCACAAGCTCATACGTCTCGGGATCCATGAAGTAATACAGATCGCCGTCCGTATAGGAATACTCCATATCCTTTCTCTCCACGTACGCCGTCGGGAACTTATCGGACGGGTTGAAGGTCTTTTCAATAATCGTACCCTGAATCACGTTGCGGATCTTGGTGCGGACAAACGCCGCGCCCTTACCGGGCTTTACGTGCTGAAACTCCACAATCTGAAAAACGTTGCCGTCCATCTCGAACGTCATGCCGTTTCGAAAATCGCCAGCTGTAACCATTGGACATTCCTCCGAAAAATCAAATTTTAAAGTACCCATAGACTGAGTTATACTTATTTTACCCTATCTATGGGAATTTTTCAAGTATCTTTTGAAATTTTTACAGGATCAGCAATTCCTTCGGGGCGCCCGTCAGGTTTTCGATTCCCGTTTCGGTCACAACGACCATATCCTCAATGCGCACGCCGAAGCGTCCCTCAAGATAAATCCCCGGTTCCACCGTCACGACCGTTCCCGCCTGCAGGATCTCCTCCGACCGTAACGACATGGTCGGTGCCTCATGGATATCGATGCCGACACCGTGTCCCGTACTGTGACGGAACGCGTGACCGTAGCCCGCCTGTTCGATCACCGCTCTTGCCAGACGGTCGCCCTCGGCACAGGTCATGCCCGCCCGCAGTCCGCGCAAGCACGCTTCCTGCGCCCGTAGTACCGTGTCGTACACCTCCCGCTGTTCCGCGCTGACCTCACCGATCGCCACGGTGCGTGTCATATCCGAACGGTAGCCCTTCGCCACCGCGCCGAAATCCAACGTCACAAAATCGCCCTTTTGCAAGCGGCGGTCTCCCGGCACCGCGTGCGGAAGAGCCCCGTTTTTTCCCGAGGCAACAATGAAATCAAACGCCACCCGTTCGGCGCCGTGTTGCCTCATATACATTTCGAGCTCTAACGCGATCTCTTTTTCCGTGCGTCCCGCATCGATCCGCGTCAGGATATACCGAAAGCCCTGCTCGGTGATCGTCTGAGCCAGACGGATACAAAGAAGCTCCGTTTCATCCTTCTTTAGCCGCGCTCCCGCAATCCGACGCCGAAGTGTCGAATCGGTCACCAATTCCACGCCGTTTGCCTGCTTCATAAAACGGCGGCGGGCCGCCACTG
>JAFQMR010000067.1 GCA_017396175.1 Clostridia bacterium | reverse complement strand
TCAAGCACAAAAACGGCGCAATTCGCCGCGTAAACGTGAATATCGCGGCAACGACGGTAGAGAATTATCGGAAACTGAAGGAGGCCGGTATCGGTACCTATATTTTGTTCCAGGAGACCTACCATAAGGAAAGCTATCTGAAGCTTCATCCGACAGGCCCGAAGCACGATTACGATTACCATACGGAGGCGATGGACAGGGCGATGGAGGGCGGCATTGACGATGTCGGACTCGGCGTGCTGTTCGGGCTTGAGAATTATATGTACGAATTCGTTGGTCTGATGATGCACGCAGAGCATCTTGAGGCGGTGCACGGCGTCGGACCGCACACGATCAGCGTGCCGCGTCTGAAGCGCGCCGACGATATCGATCCCGATGAGTTTGACAATTCGTTCCCCGATGATATGTTCGAGAAGCTGATCGCCTGCATCCGTATTGCGGTGCCGTATACCGGTATGATCATCTCGACGCGCGAATCGCAGGAGGTGCGCGGGCGCGCATTGCGTCTCGGTATTTCGCAGATCAGCGGTGCGTCCCGCACGTCGGTCGGCGGCTATACCGAGGAAGAACGCCCTCACGATTCCGAACAGTTTGATGTATCGGATCAGCGCACGCTGGATGAGGTGGTGCGTTGGCTGATGGAGATGGGACATATCCCGTCCTTCTGTACGGCGTGCTACCGCGAAGGGCGTACGGGCGACCGTTTTATGAGCCTCTGCAAAACAGGACAGATCGTGAATTGCTGCCACCCGAATGCGCTGATGACGCTGACCGAATATCTTGAGGATTATGCGACGGATGAGACGAAGGAGATCGGCTATCGGATGATCGAAAAGGAATTTGACCGCATCACAAACGAAAAGGTCAAATCGATCGCCAAGCAGAATGTGGCGGATATTCGCGCTTCCAATCGCCGCGATTTCCGTTTTTAAGGAAAAAGGAGAACGTTATGAACCATGTGGTTTCTGCCGAACGTGTGCACATCGGCTTCTTCGGATTGCGTAACGCGGGAAAATCCAGCGTTGTAAACGCGCTGACAGGGCAGGAGCTGTCGGTGGTGTCGGATGTGAAGGGCACAACGACCGATCCCGTACAGAAGGCAATGGAGCTGTTGCCTCTGGGGCCTGTGGTCATTATCGATACGCCGGGCTTTGATGATGAGGGAGCGCTCGGTCAGCTTCGCGTGCAAAAAACAAAGCAGATCCTTCGTAAGACGGATCTTGCCGTGCTGGTGACCGATGCGACAACGCCGTTGAGCACGGAGGAGGAAGAGCTTCTGGCGCTGTTTTCCGAACGGAAGCTTCCGTATCTGGTTGTCTGCAATAAAACCGATCTCGCGGGGGCGACTGTCTTCGAGGGAGCGGTCGGCGTCAGTGCGCGTACGGGTGCGGGGATCGAGGCGCTGAAGGAGCGTCTGGCGGGGCTTGTAAAACAGACGGCGCCCGAGCGGCCGCTTGTCGGCGATCTGGTGCAGGAGGGGGATACCGTTGTGCTGGTGACGCCGATTGATGAATCGGCACCGAAGGGGCGGCTGATTTTGCCGCAACAGCAAACCATCCGCGATCTGCTCGATCATTATGCAACGGCGCTTGTGACGCAGACGGAAACGCTTCCTGCAACACTGGCCGCGCTGAAAGCTCCGCCGCGTATGGTGATCACCGATTCGCAGGCGTTTTCTCAGGTTGCCCCGCTTGTACCTGCGGAGGTGCCGCTGACCTCGTTCTCGATTCTGTTTGCACGGTATAAAGGGAATTTTCTGTCGGCGGTCAAGAGTGCCGTGGTGCTCGACAGCCTGAAAGACGGCGACCGTGTATTGATTTCCGAGGGGTGCACCCACCACCGTCAGTGCGGCGATATCGGCACGGTGAAGTTGCCGGCGTTGATTCGTCGTCATACAGGCTGTGAGATCGATTTTGCTTTCACGTCGGGCGGAACGTTCCCTGAGGATTTGAACGGCATAAAGCTGGTGATCCACTGCGGGGCGTGTATGCTCAATGAGAAGGAGATGGCATTTCGCAAGCAGACGGCGGCGGACAGCGGTGTGCCGATGACCAATTACGGCATGGCGATCGCTCATATGAACGGGATTCTGAAACGCTCTCTTAGCTTGTTTCCTGAAATCGGAACCGTTCTTTAACGAAATAAAAAGCGCGTCAAAACGGGAGAAACGGCCCGTTTGGCGCGCTTTTTGCTGTTTTCATCAAATGTAATGTTAATTTCAGCAACAGTTCATCACGGCGAAAAATTTGTGATATTATAGACATAAAGCGATTTTAATTGAAAAAAGTACTTGACTTATGCGCTTATTTTGCTACAATAGTGTTGAGAAAATTAACTCGAGTTGCTAAACTTCACAGCACATCCTCGATTAGTTCCTGAATGTGCGGAAATTCGGGTTGTTCGCGGTTGCAAAGACAGACAAAGGAGTCGGCATCGCTACGACGGCAAAACACATCCGGAATATGAAAAAGCTGAGTGCGTCCG
>JAFQMR010000066.1 GCA_017396175.1 Clostridia bacterium | reverse complement strand
GTACTTCAGTTCCTTGCCGATCAGGTAGCCGGCAACCGCTTCCTTCACATAAGACACCACGCCGACGGTGGAGCAGTGCGCACGGTGTGCCGTGCCGAAAGCGTCGTTAACAAAGATGTCCGCCAGCGAGCCCAGCTCCGCCGAGAACGCTTCACCGTTCTTGGTTTCCTCAGCGCGATAACGGGTGTTCTGGAGAAGAACGACGTCGCCGTCCTTCATCGCCGCCACAGCCGCCTTCGCGTTGTCGCCGACCACGTTGTCGTCCGCCGCAAACACAACCTCCTGACCGAGCTTCTCGGACAGCTTCGCCGCTACGGGAGCGAGCGACAGCTCGGGCTTCGGTTCGCCCTTCGGCTTGCCGAGGTGCGAGCAGAGGATCACGCGACCGCCGTCAGCGATCAGCTTTTTGATGGTGGGCAGAGCCGCGTTGATGCGGTTTTCGTCCGTGATTACACCGTTCTTGAGCGGCACGTTGAAATCACAGCGCACAAGGACCTTTTGGCCCTTCACGTTGATGTCGTCTACGGTTTTCTTGTTCAAAGCGTTCATTGCAATGACATCCTTTCTATTGTGAAAATAAAGACAATGTCCCAATACAGTATTTTAGTATATTTTTCCGCGTTTTGCAAGAGCTACACCGCTTTTTATTACATTTTTAAAGGAAATTTTTTGAAGGCGGGTTTTTCTTTGACATTTTGCCGTGCTTATGATACTATGAGCGTATTACGAAAGGGGGCCGGGGACCATGGAAGAGCAAAAACGCGACGAGCTGTGCGAATGGCTCAAGGAGATCGAAGCCTTTGAAACCACGCCGTGGACGGCGTTACCGGAGCTTGAGCTGTATATGGATCAGGTGATCACGCTGATCAACCGCGGACTCGATCCGCTGCTGGCGGATACCGATCGCACCGTGACGCCCAGTATGATCAACAATTATGTGAAGGCGGAGGTGCTTCCGCGTCCGCTCAAGAAGCGCTACAACCGCGAGCACCTGACGTTGCTGTCGCTGATCTGTATGCTCAAATCCGAGCTGTCGTTGCAGGAGATCCGCGATTTGTTTGCGGTGCTGACGGCGGAGTACCCGATCGAAACGCTGTACACCGATTATTGCGATTCCCAGATCGGCTATCTGAAGGAGGCGGTGTCCCGTGTAGGCGATCCCACAGCGCTTTCGGACAGCGAAAAGGCGCGGCTTGCGACCGAGCTTGCGCTGGAGGCGAACGCCAAGCGCCTCATTGCCGCGAAGCTGGTGGCCTCCATTGCCCCCGAGGAAGATAAAGACAAAAAGAAGAAGGAATAAGAGTGAAAAAAACGGACGAGCGGTGCTCGTCCGTTTTTTGTGTGTAAATTCGGTATTACTGCCCCTTCAGGCCTTCCTTGAAGGCGGCGAGGGAGTCGGCACGCGCTTCATCGAGTGCCAGGTAGTTGACAACGTAGTTCTTGTTATTGATGGACGTGTAGTCGTTGACGCTGAACCACACGGCCCCCTTGATGTTCTTGCAGAAGGTGTTCACGGAGAGGTCCTTGTTGTTGAGGCATTCGAACATCTCCTCGATCCACGTGACCTGCAGGTCGCCGTTGCGGCCGAGGGTGGTATCTGTCCACTGGTCGATGTTCCAGTCAAACTTCTTTTCACCGCCGGCACCCGCCGCGAACTCCGAGATGATCCACGGATGGGCCGCAAAATGATCCGCCGACTTCGCGTAGGCACGGGTGTAGAGGATCTGGAAGGAGGTCAAGGTGGCGTTGTTGCCCATCTCATAGTTGGTCAGACCGAGCGAATGCACATAGTCCTCACCCGGCATATAGCACAGATCCTCACCCCACGAGCAATACGGCGTGGTGGTGGTGACGGGGTTGAAGATCCAGATGCAGTTGTCCACGCCCTCCTGCTCGAAGATGTCGTACAGGTGACGCCACGTCTCGATGAAGATGTCGGGATCGAGCAGGGTGACCATACCGCAATAGCTTGTCCAGTCGGTGTTCATCTCGTTGTTGAGACGGAACAGCACGGGGTGCTTATACGCCTTGATGTCCTTCGCGAGCTTGCGGAACTGGGCATCGTGCTTGCCGCGCAGGACGTCGTACATCGGGGTGTAGGCGGCAAGGTTCGTGTTATTGTTCGAGGTGAACTGGTAGGTGAACTGCAGGACGGGCTTGCCGTTGAAGCCGTTGCCGCCCGCGTAGGTGTTCGCCATATCGGTGGGGAATTGGTTGTAGGACGAGCCGTACTGCAGGTGGGTGTAGGTCGGCATAATGTCGTAGTCATAGCCGATGGCGCCCGAGATACGGTCGTATTCCGCCTTGATCTTCTTGTTCTGTGACGAATAGCTGCTGTCGCTCTTGGGCACCATGCTCGCCGAGAAGAAGCCCCAGTCGGTGGTCTCCTGCGTTTGCAGCTTGTTGAAATACGCCTTCGTTTCCGCGTTCCAGTAGGAGGGCTCGGTCAGGGTGTACTGGCCCTGCGAGTTGACGGCGGTACCGCTCTGCGTCACCGTCTTGAAGGAGCGGAGCAGCTTCTCCATCACCGTCGAGGTGCGGGCATCCGACTTCAGCACAAAGAGGTAGAAGTTGACGTAGCTCGTCTCAGGACGCACGATGGCGATGCTGTAATACGGCTGAGCGATCTTGGCGTTGTCGTTGATGACGATGTCGTACTGCATCACCTCAAAGCCGTCGACGAGCGTCGTCGAGGTGACAGGGGTGCGGGTGTAGGAGAGGTTGTTCGCCGACAGGAACGCCGAATCCGCGATGTAGCGGTTGATCCATTCGGTGAGGTAGGTGTTCCAGCTGTCGGCGTTGTTGCCGTAGGGGTTCTTGCTTTCACGCGAGATGTTCAGCGTGTAATGCTCGCTTGTGTAGCGGGTGCGGAGCTTCGCGAGCGAAAAATCCTCCTGCCAGTCAAACGGCACGTCGAGCTGATAGCCGTCGGTGTAGTTGACGATGCGGCGATAAAGGCGGGTGTTGTAGATCTTTTTGTTGTCCTTTGACGGCTTGATGACGCTGTCTGCGGACAGCGCGCCGTTGACATACAGCTCCATACCCGTCAGGGTAGAGAGGCCTTCGGTTTCGGCGGTGTCGATCAGCGCGGGACGCACCACCTCAAGACTGCCGCCTGCGCGGTCGATCTTGACGGGATCGTGGAAGCCCGTGACCTGCAGGGTGCGGATGGTGAGGGCGTTCTTGTCCGCGCCGACCGCGTATACCTTGAGGCCGCTGATCCACAGCATCCCGTCGATACGGCAGTTGTCGGGCAGAGCGAGGTCGCCGACGCGCACCTTGCCTTTATAGGTGCCGCTCGTCAGGTCGCCCGAGCCCGCATCGATATTGGTCGAGGAGATGTAGGAGTTGAGCTTGAAATACTGACGGCCTGCCACGTCGTCCATCACGCGGTCGCCCTCGAGGTCGGGGATACTGCCGCCGACATAGAGATTGATGCTGGTGGCGGAGCAACGCACCGTCAGGTCATATTCGATGTACGCGTCATCGGGGACGAGGATCTTCTGATCGTAGGCGTACGCCGCATACGGCCAGGTGCTGCCGATGTTCGTGAAGGTCTGGCCGTTCGTGCCGTTTTCGGTGACGTCAACGATGCTCTTGATACCGCTCGTCAGCTGAACGGGGGAGTACCAATCATCCGCGCGGGCAGGGAGAAGGCTGATGTCGAGCAGGGCGTTCGGGTTGCCCGAAATAACGGCATCGAGAATGCGCTTTGCATCGGTGGTGTTGACGGTGCCGTTGAAATCGTAGTCCGCCGCCTGTTGCTGATCGGCTGTCAGCTCGGTGCTGGACACGACGTACGAGAGCAACGGGCGCACGTCGGAGGTCGCCACCATATGGTCCCCGTTGACGTCGCCTGCGCGGAACGTCGCCGAAGCGGCACTGACGCTCGGCAGTAAAACGGACGGCATCATCGCCAGCAGCATCGCGAAGGCGAGAAGCCAGGAAATGGTCTTTTTCATAACGGTCTCCTTTCTGAATTGCACAGAATTACCGAATTATATACCCATTATAACACGGTTTTGTAAAAAAGCAATAGAGCGGACGGCGAATCCGCATCACTTCCTAATGGTATAACGCACGGAAAAGGCACTTTATTGCACAGGCGGAAGAAAAAGATTGACAAATACGAAAGGTTGGTGTATGCTTTAACTGTACTAACACAGTTAATACAGTTGGTACAGTCGGAAAGGAGGACAAGGATATGTTTCTGATCGATCCTATGTCGCGTGTGCCGATCTACGAGCAGATCACTTCGCAGACCGAGACGCTTTTGTTATGCGGCGCACTCAAGGCGGGGGATATGATGCCGTCGGTGCGGTCGCTGTCCGTGTCGCTGTCCGTCAACCCGAATACGGTTCAGCGCGCGTATACCGATCTTTGCCAAAAGGGCCTGCTGTATTCCGTGCCCGGTAAGGGGTGCTTTGTGTCGGGGGATGCCCTCGACCGTCTGCGCCTGCGCAATGCGGCACGGCTGAATGATTTTACGGACACGGTGCGTTCCCTGCGTCTGGCGGGTGTGGAACGCTCCACCCTGATCGAACGTATAGAATCCGTGTACAGGGAAGGAGGTGACGGCGATGCTTCAGGTCGAACACATCACCAAGCGCTTTGAGCAGATCGTCGCGCTTGATGACATTTCCTGCGTCATCCCCGACGGCTGTATCTATGGATTAGTCGGCTCGAACGGTGCGGGCAAATCCACGCTTCTCCGCACGATCTGCGGTATTTACCGCCCCGACAGTGGCGAGGTGCGGTTTGACGGACACGACGTGTTTTCGGAGCCCGCCGTCAAAGCGGATCTGGTGTTTGTCCCCGACGACCTGTTCTTCCTGCCGAATGCTACACCGCTTCGGCAATCAAAGCTGTTCCGTGCGGTATATCCGCAGTTTGACGAGGCGCGGTTTGCGGAGCTGTTGCAAGCCTTCCGCCTGCCTTACGACCGCCCGATCCAAAGCTTCTCAAAGGGTATGAAGCGCCTGACGGCAACCGCGCTGGCGCTTGCCGCCCGTCCGAAGCTTGTGCTGTTTGACGAGACGATGGACGGCCTGGATCCCGTGATGCGGCACGTGGTAAAAAGCGTGTTGGCGGCGGACGTGCTGGAACGCTCCGCGTCGGCGGTGTGCGTGTCGCATTCGCTCAGAGAGCTTGAAGATCTGTGTGATCAGCTGGCGCTGTTCCACGGCGGTAAGCTGTTGATGGAGCGGGATATTACGTCTCTCAAGAACGATGCGTTCAAGGCGCAGGTTGCGTTTGATCATCCCGTGACGCGGGAGGACTTCAAGGACCTGCAGATCGTGCAGTTCCAGTCGCAGGGGTCGGTCGCAACGATCGTCGGAAGCGGTGACCGTGCGGAGGCGGAGGCGACACTTCGGGCGATGAAGCCCCTCCTGCTCGACCTTCTCCCGCTGACGCTCGAGGAGGTATTCCTCTTTGAATTGCAGACAAAGGGCTATGACCGCTTGTCGATATTCGGGGGTGACGGGAAATGACGGCTCTGTTTCATCGCGGTATGTACGGCGAGACATTGCGCCGTCTGCGCACGCCAGCCTTGTTTATGCTGGTGCTGGCAACGGTGTTTGATGCGTTTCCGCTGGTTATGCGGGTATCGCGCCTTTCGAACGTTGCCTACCTGAGCGGCACGGTTCATTTTGACGCGGTTCATTTCTCGCTGTATACGATCCCGTTTATCGTGGTGCCGATCCTGATGCTGGTGACGTTTCGTTATCAGCACCGCCGTGCACCGAGTGATCTGTATTTCAGTTTTCCGCTTTCGAAGGCGGCTTTGACGGTCAGCCAGCTGTGTGCCGTGCTGACCTGGACGGCGATCATCGTTCTCGGCTCGTCGCTGGTGATCGCGTGTCTTTGCCTGTTGCCTGTCAATCATACGGTGTGCGGGCTCCGCGTCGGAGAGGTGCTCCTCTCTGTCGGTGGCTCGCTGACAGCGTCGCTGTTTATGGCGGCGGTGTTCAATCTGGCGGTGTCGCTGTGCGGTACGACGGTCAACACGCTGTTTGCCGCCTCACTGATCCTGTTTGCACCGCGTCTTGTATGCTATGCGCTCAATTCGCTGGTGCTGGAGTGTTGTCCGATGCTCCCGCCGCAAAGCACCACGGTGGCGCTCGATGCGCTGATGGGGAACCTGCTGTACGGCGGCTACGGCAGTCTGACGGTGTGGCTCTCGACGCTTGTGAAGATCGTTCTGCTTCTTGCCTTATCCGTGTGGGCGGCAACCAGGCGTCCTACGGAAATTGCGGGACAGGCGGCGGTACATCCCGCCTTACATATTGCGTTCCGCACGGCGGTCGGCATGTTGCTGTCGTTGCCTGCGGTGGGACAGATCGTGACGTTCGAAGCGTTTTCCTTTGGGATGACGTCCGAAGCGCTTTCCTTTGGGATGACGTCGTCGCTGAACCTTATGACGGTGACGTTCTATTACCTGAACGCGCTGGTCGGGTATTACGTGTATGAGTTGATCACCACCCGCAAGGCGATGGGACTGGTGAAGGCGACCTTATGGCTTCCGCTTCTCATTTTGGTGAACGTCCTGATGATCGGCGGCTGTCTGCTGACGGAGCAGGTGATCTGTCACACGACCTGCGATCCTGCGTCGGTGAGCCGTGTCGAGCTGCGGGCGGTGACGTATCGGACGGAGGTGTCAACCATGGACGGGGAATACGGGTATGAAGCGTTCGAGGAGACCTGGTTCGACGGACTCACCGTAATGGATGAATACGGAATTAAAAGCCCGTTTTTCTACCGTTCGCGGCAGTATGCTCAGTCACAGGCTCCGCATACCCCGCTGACAGGGAAGGAAAGCCGTGAGCTTGTGTGCAAGGCGCTCAGCCGTACGCTCGAGTATCACGACAGCGTCGCCTCGGTTTACGACGTCTACCGTCTGGCGTATCTGACCGAGGAGGCGAAGGCGGACGGCAGTGCGTATGTTTACAGCATCGATGTTGTGATCCACGACGGTTGGATCGCCCGTTCCCGCCGCATCGGCGTGACCGCAAAGGAGTTGACGGTGCTGCTCGGAGAATTGAAGGAGGCAGGGACACTGCCTGACCATTTTATAAACGCTGTACGCTGAAACGGAAGGAGGGAATACCGTGCGCTCTGTATGGTTTCATAAAGGACTGTTCGGCGAGACGTGGCGGCTGTTGATGTGGCCCGCGCTGATGCTGACCGCTTTGGCGGCAGTGCTGTCGTTTGTGCCGTTTCTGCTCGTCGTGTACGGCGGCTGGGTTGTCGATACGATCGGCAATCCATCTCTCCTTGCGGCACCCGTGTTGCCGTATGTGCCGTTTGTTGCCGCGCCGCTTCTGACATTGATTGCGTTGCGGTTTCAGGCATCCAAGCGGGGCAGTGATTTTTATTTCAGCCTGCCGTTGCCCAAAACAGCGATATTGCTGACACGGCTCACGGCGGTGGCGGTGTGGCTTCTCGTGATCGTTCTTGTGACAGCGGTGATCGGTGAGCTTGCCTTAGGGATGACGGCGGGAGCTTCCTTTTCGGCGGTCCGCGTGCTGTCGGAAAGCGGGGCTGTGTGGATGGCGTCGCTGTTTGTGGCGGCGATCACGGCTCTGTCGTCGGCGCTGTGCGGCACGACGCTGAATGCCTTCCTGACGGCGGCGATGCTTTTGGCCGCTCCGCGGCTGATCGCGTATACGCTTGTATCGGTCGTGTCGGCGGCAAGTCCGTTTCTGACGCCCGATAACGGACGGGTACTTCTCGATGCCGTGTCGCAGAATCTGCTCTACGGCGGGTATAGCTCGCCGCTGACGTGGGCGGTCACCGCGTTGAAGCTTGCGCTTGTGACGGGGCTTGCCGTGTGGTTTACTCACCGCCGCCCGTCGGAAACGGCGGGTAAGCCGACGGTACATCCCGCACTCCACGTGGTGTTGCGGTTGCTCGTCGGGGTGCTGGCCTTTTTGCCGGCACTCCTCAATCTGGTGCCGTATCGGTCGTATAAGCTCGCTGAGGGCCTCTTTTTCTGCTTTCTTGCGGTGGTCGTGTACTATCTCTATGAGTTGGTGCTGACGCGTTCGGCAAAGGGCTTGCTTCGCGCCACCAAATGGTTGCCGCTGACGGCGGCGGTGTGCATCGCGCTGTACGGCGGCTGTCAGGGCTTGGCGGGATGGATCGCCGATGTGGAGCTGACATCCGAGACGGTGGACAGCGTGTCGGTCACGCGCATTGTGTATCGCGAGAGCGATCTGGTATTTGAAATGGGCTACGGCTACGACCGCGACTACGACCACGACCGTTTTACAACGGATACATTCTACAGCCTGACACGGCGCTACGCGACGGAAGGCGATGCGCCGCAGGTGCGGCTTTCGGACGAACGGTCGCTCGGTATCGCGTGTGAGGCGCTGGCGCGCCAGCCTGTGGGGCCGTACGAATGGGATCCCCACGGAAGCACGATCCATCTGTACACAGAGGAAGAGCCGCCGACGGTGGCGTTTCTGGCGGATATCGAGTTCCGACAGGGACTGTTCACGCATACACGTCGTGTAGCGCTGACCGATACGGAGCTTCGCCGCCTGCTGTCGCGTATTGAAAAACAGACGGCGCTCCCTGCGGGGATGGATCTGATTTTTGATAATAATTTGGCCTGCCCGTTCGATTTTGAGAGCTATTACGGAAGCGATCTCGATGGGGACGGCTATGTGGAGGGGGATTACGCATTCCCGCCCGCTATATACGGATTGGAGTGATGTGCTGTGAAGCGGTTGACGTTTAAACGGATGTGTGTTTTCAATTACGGGATGCTTCTGCTGTCGATATTGGCATTTTGGCTGAAGGGTATGCCGTTAATCAATGTGTTTGTTGCGGCACAGATCGTGACGGCGGTTTTCAACACCCTGACGGCAAGAACGGTGAAGCAGGCAATATGGCTCGGCGTCCATTTGCTGATCTCCACGGTGTTGATGTATGCGGTAGGCTTCGTGATCTATGAGCTGTGCTTTGTCGAAGTTCCGTTTTCGCCGAAGGCCGTCGGTGTTTATGAGGGGATGATCCTACTCGCTTGCGGGTTGGATATCCTGCTCACGCTTCCGTCGCTGTTTTGCTCCTGGGTATATCAGGCAAGTCAAAAGAAATGAGGAATGCATCATGAGACGGATCGCTTGTATATTTCTCAGTCTGCTGTTGCTTTGCACCGCTTGTGCGTCGGCTCCCGTCTTTGACGGGGACGGCGGGTACGCGTTTTACGTGAAGAACGGCGAGCTGATGATGACGGTGCTTGACACCGCCCGTACGGTACAGGTAACCTCCCATTTAAACTGGGATGTCGCCGATCCGCGTGCGGCGGGGCTTGTGCGACTGAGCGACGATCACACCCGTCTCTTTTACCTCGATGCCAAAGAGGACAACGACGATCCCGTGAGGTATTTGTATGTGAAGGAGCTTCGCGGTGACGGAGCGACGACCTGCCTTGACCGCGTGTCGGGCGACCTGTTCGATATCGCAAAAGACGGACAGACGGCACTCTACCTGCAGAGTAAGCCTGCGGGCGGGTATGCGCTCTATATGCACGATATGACCGCTCCCGTGTTGCTGACCGAGCGGCTGTGCGGCTTCGGCTTTACGGCGAAGGAGGATATGCCGTATTACGTTGTCGAGGAGGACGGCGAAAGGCGGTACACGGTGGTAAAGGACGGTGACACACGCACACTGACCGAGACGGAATTTGAGACGGAGACAGGCGGCCGCCGCCCGAAACGTTACGCCTATGAGGGCGAGCTGGATACACGGTCAATGGGTGTCCTTTGGGCGGATGGTGCGATCGTGGATGACGAGTTTCGCTACACGGGTTACGAAGTCTATCACGGCGACCGTATGCTGTATTTCGCGTCGGAGGACGGAGAAGCCCCCTACACACTGCGGCAATATGTCAAGGGGAAAAAGCCGCAGACGGTCGATGCGGTATACCTTCTCTTAGCGGGTTACACCACCGACGGCTGTCCGCTTTATCTGCAGAATATCTGTAAGGAGGATCGCACAGGCGATCTGATGATGCTGAGGGACGGGCAGACAGTGACACTGGATCACGGGGTGTCGGGCCCTGTGTCCTTATGCTATATCACCGATCTTACCGACAGCGTCCAAAAGCATATGCGCTGGGAATGATCGGACAAACGAAATGAGGAATGCATAATGAGACGGATAGCTTGTATATTTCTCAGCCTGCTGTTGCTTTGCACCGCTTGTGCGTCGGCTCCTGCGGAGGATCCGACCGCCGACACGGTGCAGGCGATCATCGAGGCGATGAATGCCGAGGATGAAGAGGCGCTTTTGTCGCTGTTTTCCGAAGCAACCCGACAGACAACCGGGCTGGAGGACGCGGTGGTGCGCGGGCTTGCCGATTTCACCGATACGCTGGAGAGCTTTCAGCAGATCGGCAGTGAAACGGATGAGCACAACGTCGGCGGCGGTACCCTGTATCTGACGATGTCGCACTATGACCTGCAGGGTAAGGACGCGCATTACACGCTGTTTGTGGCCTTATGGCACGCGGACGGCGAGGTCGGCTACCCGTATAATGTGGAAATGGGCGTCCGCACGGTGTTGCTTTTTGAAGACGAGGATCTTGACGCAGGCTATAACAATCTGCCGAATGAGGCGTTGAACAGAGGCGGGTTTGAGTACCGTCCCTCGCGCATCTACGATACCTACACCTCCTTCAGCGGCGCCTTTCGCGTGGAGGATGAAGCGGGCAAGGTGTGGCTGACAAACGAGCACGTGCAGTCGGCGGAGGCGCAGTGGTATGCGGACGGTGACGGTGAGTCGTATCCGGTGGTGGTGATCCGTCTGACTGAGGAGGGGTCATCGGTTTTTGAAGAGGCCACCCGCCGCAATCTGTATCAGACGCTTCCGATGTATATCGGCGATGAGCCGGTCGCCGCACCGACGGTGCAAGCGGTGATCAGCGACGGGCTTGTAATGCTGTCGGGGGATGAGCTGTTCCCGACCTATGCGGATGCCGAGGATCTGGCGGTGTATTTCAATACCTATGAGGAGGCAAACGGCAATGGATAAGCCAACGGAAACGGTTCTGAACGAGGAGCTGTTGACCGAACAGACGGACGGTGCGGCGGAGGAGCAGATGCCTGCCGAAACGACCTTGGTACTGCCGCAGGAGAAGAGGTTTCCGAAGTGGGTGGTGCCGACGGTGATCGCCGCGGCGGTCGTTATGGTGATCGTGCTGTATTTCACGGTGTTCGGCGGATATAAGCTGTTTATGAACGACGAGCAGTTGATTCGGGCGCGCTTCGATGCGGTGGCCTCGGCGATGAGCAACGGCGATATCGACGGCGTGACGGAGTCGCTGGAGCCTTCCCTCCGCGACGGGGTGCGAAGCAGGGACGGCTACGAGGAGCTGAAGGCGTTGTACCGTGTGCTCGGTGCGTCGGTAACGTTCACCTTTGAGGTGACGGAGCTGACGATCGACGGGGATCACGCGATGGCTACGGTATCTGTCGAGGGGACATCCTTCGGCAACACGGAAACGAGAACGCTTGACGAGTTGCCGCTTGTCAAGACAAACGGCGATTGGTATCTGACCGACTTCGAGATGTTTTAAAAAGGAGGAGTCGCGGTGAAGCGAACGGCTCTTCGGTGGATCCTGTGCGGGATGCTCTCCGCTTTGGCGGTGACACTCATCGTGACGGTACATATCGCCGTGGGTGGCGAGTATGCCGCGCTGTCGGAGATACCCGGCACATCGGGGATCGATTATTTCGGCTACGGCTGGCGCTATGCGTTTTATTATCTGCTCCCTGCCGCCCCGGTGCATCTGAGCGGTATCGTGTGCGCGATCGCGGGGGCGGTGCGTGCTGACAGCCGTCCCGTGCGGGTGATCTTTTCCGTGTGGGCGGGGGCATTTTTCGTCACCGTGCCGCTTGTGGTGCTGTCACTGGCGTAAGCGCTTGCTGTTACGGCGATCCGTCCCATCCGCGTCATACTGAGCGAAGCCGTGGCAGAACCATTCGACTTCGTCCCATCCGCGTCACCCTGAGCGATGTTTCGGCAGATCCGTTCGACTCCGCGCGCACAGCGCGCTACGCTCAGGATGACGCCGAAACAGAGTCGAACGGGTCTCGGATGGGACTCCGCTTAACTGACGCTCCAAATCTTTGATTTGGCAAGCGGAAGGTATACATGTGAGCGAAGCGAATCGGACAGTATGACGCCACGGCGGAGTCGAATGTATCTCGGATGGGACTCCACTTAGGGTGACGCCACGGTGGATTACCATCCTCTGTGAACACTGTCGCCGGAGTAAAGAGAAGGAGGAGATAGAATGAGAAAAACAGCGATCGGTCTTTTCGGGGTTCTTGTGATCCTGCTGTCCCTGTGCGGTTGCTCGACGGTGCAGTTGGATCCCGAGGCCGCGGTTACCTTGACCTTTATTTACGGGGATGCCCACGTGGAAGCGACTCTGACCGACAGCGAGGCGGCGACGGTGATCGCCGCGCTGAACGGCAAACGCTATCAATCCCCGCTCGACGGTGTTCCCTCGTGCGGGTTTGACGGGAACGTGTCTCTCTCGGTGGGCGGACGGCGGTTTGCCGTTGCCTGCGATACGTGCAACACGGTGCAGGATCTGGGGAATTTGCAGTTTTTTACGATCCCCAAAGAGGATATGGAGCAGATCCACGCCTTGTTTGAAGCCTACGGCGGGCATTTTCCCTGCGTGTGAAACAGAGGGTGTCTGTTATGCTTTCTAAAATCGTGATGCAGGGAGATCTTGCCGATCTGCAGCAGCTTTTTACGCCGTATTTGGAAAATGAACATCACAGCGTATTCCATTTTTGCTTGAAACGGTATTATTCAAGGCGCAAAGGGATCCACGCGTATACGGATGCGAACAGCATACGCGGGTATTATGAAAACGGGGATGAAACGCGAAGTGGAGGGCTAACAACGGCCAAAAGTTGGTTCTATCTTTTTGCAAAATGCCAAGGTGAAACGGTGCGTGTCAACTTGCTTGTTTTACCTGAACCAATTATGCTTTTTGTTGAATTATCAGTTATTTTGGGATGTTTGTTGCGTTTTCTTTTGGATCCTTCTGGTGGCACAGCACTTGAGCTTTTATTCGGTGGAGGCATTGCGGTGTTTTTTCTTGTACACCAACTCCTTGAGATCGAAACATTGGAGACGATGCTTGTCGATCTGTTGACACAAGCGGGCGGGAAGAATGAATAGAGGCGTGAATCGGCATCGTAGCGCGGGGGATTGCTCCCGCCACCCGCGAAAACGGGAATTTTCACGGCGTCCGCCCCGCCCTCACAATGCCGTTTGAATGCCATACGTAAGGCGATGCCGATTTTGGGGTTGCACATCCCCTTGCCTCCCTCTGATGAGGGAGGTGGATTTTG
>JAFQMR010000065.1 GCA_017396175.1 Clostridia bacterium | reverse complement strand
GCAGTGTTTCCAGATTATCCGATTTGGTGTAGATTACCGTATCAAACCAGGAGTTCCACTGTCCCACGGCGCAGAAAAGAGCAATGGTGGCAATGACCGGCATGGACGACGGCTGGTTCGGTCACCGCGACACGGACAACAGCTCGCTCGGCGATTGGTTTGTCCACACGGGCAAGCTCCCGAACGGCCTGACGCCGCTCATTGAAAAGTGCGAAGAGCAGGGAATGACCTTCGGCCTGTGGTTTGAGCCCGAAATGATCTCCGAGGACAGCGAGCTGTACCGCGCACATCCCGATTGGGCGCTCAAGAAGAACGGTCGTCCGTTCTGCCGCGGCCGTCAGCAGCTGATCCTCGACCTGTCGCGCGAGGATGTGCTCGAATACCTGCAGGAGACGGTCGGCGGTGTGCTTCGCAACAACCGCATCTCCTACGTGAAGTGGGATATGAACCGTCACTTCACTGAGGCGTATTCCGAGGCGCTCCCGCCCGATCAGCAGGGCGAGGTGTTCCACCGTTTTGTGCTGAATCTCTACCGCTTTATGGCGTACCTCAACGAGAATTTCCCCGATCTGGTGATCGAGGGCTGCTCGGGCGGCGGCGGACGCTTTGACGCGGGCGTGCTGTATTATCAGCCGCAGATCTGGACGTCGGACGATTCCGATGCCATTGAGCGTCTCAAGATCCAGTACGGCACCTCGATGTGCTACCCGCCGCAGGCGATGACGGCGCACCTGTCCGCCTCGCCGAACCATCAGATGAACCGCGTCACGCCGTACAACACGCGTGCGCTGGTGGCGCAGAGCGCCTCCTTCGGCTATGAGTTAAATCCCCTGCACCTGACCGATGAGGAGCGTGCGGAGATCAAGACGCAGACCGACCGTTACCGCGCGGTCAGCGATATGATCCTGAAGGGCGATTTCTACCGCCTGATCAACCCGTTTACCACGAACGCCTGTGCGTGGATGTTTGTGCTTCCCGACAAGAGCAAGGCGTATGCGGTGTACGTCCGCCAGCTCAACCTGCCCGCCGATCCCGTCAAGGTCCTGAAGTTTAAGGGGCTTGATCCCGAGGCGGTCTACCACATCGACGAGCTGGATGCCGACTTCGGCGGTGACGAGCTGATGTATGCGGGTGTGGCGCTCAAGCACCTGTGGGATTTTGAAGCGACCAGCTTTACGCTGACGAAGAAATAAACCATTGCATACCCCCGCCTTATGCAATAAGGCGGGGGTATGCTTCGAGAAGGAAAGTCTATGAACGGTCTGATCATCTATAACGGATTCTGGAATACGGCGGAGCCGCCGTTTGCGGTGCGGTCGCTGGTATCGGCCGCAAAGCTTGAAGGGATGACTCTTCGTGCCGTGCCGAATACGGCGCTGACGGCGTATCTGACAAGCGAGGCGGGCGTTCTCGGCGCCGAGGAGCCGTTTGCTTTGTTTTGGGATAAGGATGTGCGCTTGGCGCGGGCGATGGAGGCGTGCGGTATGCGGCTGTATAATTCCGCGTCGGCGGTTGCCGTGTGCGACGATAAGGCGGCGACTCAGCTTGCCTTGTGCGGTCACGGGATCCCGATGCCCGAAACCTTCGTCGCGCCGATGACCTATGTGTCGTATACGGAGGCGGGGGAGGCGTTTCTCGCGATGGCGGAGGAACGGCTCGGGTATCCCTTGGTCGTCAAGGAATGCTTCGGCTCGCTCGGCGGACAGGTCTATCTGGCACACTCGCCTGCCGAACTGCGGGCGCTGGCGGCTGCGATGGCGGCCCGTCCCTTTGTCCTGCAACGCTTTGTCGCCGCATCAAAGGGTATGGACCGTCGGCTGTATGTGGTCGGCTCCGAGGTCGTTGCCGCGATGACACGACAAAACGACAAGGATTTCCGCGCCAATATCGGCGCGGGCGGTCACGGCATACCGTACACTCCGACAGCGGAGGAAGCGGCGCTTGCCGTGCGGTGCTGTGAACTGCTCGGGTGCGGTGTCGGCGGGGTCGACCTGTTGTATGAGTCGGGCGGCTCACCGCTTGTGTGCGAGGTGAACTCCTCCGCACAGACGAGAGAGCTGTCAGCCTGCACGGGCATCGACGTGGACCGCGCCATCGTGCGGTATGTTAAGACACAGGAAGAGAAATATTGACATTCTGCGACCGATGCTCTATACTGTTAAGCGCGTAAAAATGAAGTCAAGGAAGTTGAAACTATGGCAACGATTGAAAATTTGAGAAATATCGCCATCATTGCGCACGTTGACCACGGCAAAACCACGCTCGTGGACCAGCTCCTGCGTCAGAACGGCATTTTCCGTGCCAACGAGCAGGTGGCGGAGCGCGTGATGGATTCGGGCGATCTTGAGCGTGAGCGCGGCATCACCATTCTGGCGAAGAATACGGCGATTATGGTCGGCGATACCAAGATCAACATCGTCGACACCCCCGGTCACGCCGATTTCGGCGGTGAGGTGGAGCGCATTCTGCTGATGGTGGACGGCGTGCTGTTGCTTGTCGATGCGTTTGAAGGGTGTATGCCGCAGACGCGCTTTGTGCTGAAAAAGGCTCTCGGCCTCGGAAAGAAGCCGCTCGTGGTCGTCAATAAGATCGATCGCGAGGGTGCTCGCCCCGACGAGGTGATCGACGAGGTTCTCGATCTGTTTATCGAGCTCGGTGCTTCGGACGATCAGATCGATTTCCCCGTCGTGTATGCGTCGGGCCGCGACGGCTATGCGTCGCTCGATCCGACCGTCCGTGAAGGGGATATGAAGCCGCTTACCGATGCGATCCTCGAGCATATCCCCGCGCCGGAGGGCGATCCCGAGGGACCGCTTCAGATCCTCTTCTCCAACATCGATTACGATGAGTATACGGGCCGCATCGGCGTCGGTCGCGTAGAGCGCGGCTGTGTCAAGAACGGGCAGGGTGTGATGCTGTGTACCGAAAACGGTAAGAACCGTCCGGCGCGTATCGGTAAGCTTTATCAGTTTGAGGGCCTCCGTCGTGTGGAATGTGAGTCGGCCTCGGTCGGTGATCTGATCGCCGTCAGCGGCATTACGGATATCAACATCGGCGAAACGGCGTGCGCTCCCGATACGCCTGAGGCGTTGCCGTTTGTGCGCATTGACGAGCCGACGATCTCCATGCTGTTTATGGTCAATAACAGTCCCTTTGCGGGCAAGGAGGGCAAGTTTGTCACCTCCCGCAACCTGCGCGACCGCCTGTTTAAAGAAGTGCAGACAAACGTCAGTATGCGTGTGCGGGAGACGGAGACGACCGATGCGTTTGAGGTGTCGGGACGCGGTGAGCTTCACCTGTCGATCCTGATCGAAACGATGCGCCGTGAGGGCTTTGAGTTCGCCGTGTCCAATCCCCGCGTCATCTATAAAGAGGAAGACGGCGTGCTGTACGAGCCGATGGAGCTGTTGATGATCGAGGTGCCCGAGATGTATGTCGGTGCCGTGATGGAAAAGCTCGGCTCGCGTAAGGCGGAGATCGTCAATATGGGTACGCGTGATACGGGAACAAGCCATCTGGAGTTCCGTATCCCGTCCCGCGGTCTGATGGGTTACCGTCAGCAGTTCCTCACCGATACGAACGGCAACGGCATTATGAACAGCGTGTTCGAAGGGTACGAGCCGTTCAAGGGTGTGATCGCCCAGCGTGTACAGGGCTCGCTTGTTTGCCACGAGACGGGTGAAACCAGCGCCTACGGACTTTACAACGCGCAGGAGCGCGGCGATCTGTTCGTCGGTGCGGGTGTCGCGGTATATGAGGGTATGATCGTCGGACAGTCTCCGAAAAACGAGGATATTACCGTCAACGTCTGTAAGAAAAAGCACGTGACCAATATGCGTGCGGCGGGCTCGGATGAGGCTCTGCGTCTGACGCCGCCGACGGTGCTCTCTCTTGAACAGTCGCTTGAGTTTATCAACGACGATGAGCTTGTCGAGGTCACACCGAAATCGATCCGCTTGCGCAAGCGCATTCTCTCTCATGAGATGCGTATGAAGGCGGCTTCGAAAAAGAAGAACGGAGAAAAATAATACAAGGAGGCGAACCCCTTATGGTAAAACGGCCGTTTTTACTGCTGGGGCTTGCCTCCTTTTTTGCGGCGTTTCTCAGCGCGCATATACCGTCATCGTGGTTGTTGCCGATCGCGTGTGCGACGGCGGTACTGTTGGTGCTCTGCGCGGTGTTCCGCAACAAGCATCGGATCGGGTGTGTTGTCCTGGCACTTGTCGGCATACTGCTCACGGTGCTCGGCTACGGCTTGCGGGAGTGGTATATTGTCCGACCGATGCTTTCGTATGACGGACAGAACGGGTTTGTTGTCCTTCGGGTGGAGGATACAGCGGGAGACGGCGGAACGTTTCTGGCTTCGGCGGAGCAGGGTTTGCTTCCGAAGGGGACGCGCGTCTGCCTTTGGACGGAAACGGAGACTGTGCCGGAAATGGGGGATCTTGTGTTCGGCAGGGTGCATCTGACAGCGGCGTTTCGCGATCCGCTGTCCGCCCGTGCACAAAGCGCCCGCGCCTTCGGCACGTATCTGTACGCGTGGGAAGCAGAGGAGGGCTCACTGTCGGTAGCAAGCGGTCGCTCGACGCTTGCTTGGTGGCAGGCGGCATTGTACGATACGCGCGAGTGGATCCACGATACCGTTGCTTCGGATCTGTCACCCTCCGCGGCGGCGCTTTGCGAAAGTATGCTGATCGGAGAGCGGGAGGCTTTACCGTCGGAGATCGAGGGATCCTTTCGACGGGGCGGCGTGTATCACCTGCTTGTTGTATCGGGGCTGCATTTGACCTTGATCGCGGGTGCGCTGCTGTCGGTGCTGAAAGCCTTCCGCGTACCGCGAAAGCTGCGTGTGCTGTTGACAATGGCGGCGGTGATTCTTTTTACTGCTTTGTGCGGCTTTTCGGCTTCGGTGATGCGAGCGGCGGTGATGGTGCTGGTTGCATTGACGGCAACGTTGCTCCACCGTCGCGCGGATGGGCTCAATACGGTCGGAATGACCGCGTTTTTTATGTTGCTTGCCGATCCTTACTGTGTGCTGGATATCGGTTGGCAATTGTCCTTTGCGGCGACCATTGCTATGATCGCGTTCGTTCCTGTGTGGGAGCGGGAGGTGACAAGTCGTGTGAAACGCCGCCTGCCGCGTATCGGGCGAGTTCTGCGTCCCGCGCTGACAGCTGTCGGTATTTCGCTGTGTGCCACGCTGATGACGCAACCGCTTACAACCCTGTACTTCAGGGAGCTTTCGCTCGTGTTTCTGCCGACCAACCTGCTGTGTGTGCCGCTCGCATCCGCTGTGGTGGTGTTGTCGATGCTCGGCCTTCTGCTTTGTTGGTGTCCGCCGCTGGCAACGCTTTGCTTTACGGCGGTGGAATATGTTACGATGTGGATGATCGGGTATACGCGCCTGTGGTCATCCGTGCCGTCCTTCGGCGGGTTACCGCCGTATATGATCTGGTGGTTGTTTGCGTTGACCGCGGTGATCGCGGCGGCGTATCGGCTGAAGAACATGCGCGGCGTATGGCGCGCTTCGGCGGGAATGCTTGCCGTGCTGTGCCTTGCGTGTGTGTTGCATACGGTATTGATGCAGGGCGTCTGCACGGTTGTGACGGCGCCGTCAAATGTTCCTTGTCTTCTGGTAAAAACACCGGAAGGCAACGGTGCGATCCTGACGGAAACAGCGGACGCGGAGGATACGGCCGAATGGCTTGCGGGCGAGGGAATACGCTCCCTGTCGTGGATCCTCCTGACGGCGGATACGAAGGAAGACGGCGTACCGCTTTCCGTGGAGACGGAGCATCTTGTGTTAACGGAGGACAGCTCGTTGTATGCGGCGTTCCCTGCGGCATCCAGGGTGTCGATGCTGGAAGACGGTCGGGAATTGCGTATCGGTCGGGAGGCATCTGTTTTGCGGATCGGCGACAGCTATCGCGTGATGCTTGGGAACACGTCGGTTGTGCTGTGCGGCGGCACGAAAACGGAACAGCTTCCGCCTGCGTGGAAAACACCGCAGCTATTGGTGCTCAGCGGTGCGGTACCGCAGGGATTGTCCGACTGGGATGCCGAGCATACCGTTGTGTACGGTGCCGTGCGCGAATGTGAAGCGATCCGAAACCGCCTGCCGCATCGGTTTGAGGCGGTATGGTTGCCGGGGACGGAAGAGCCTCCTGCGTTTTTTACCCGCGGGAACGAAGATATCGCCTAGCGCGGTTACTGATTTTGTGATATACTGAAACAACCGATAACAGGGAGGTGACGGCGGAATGACCGAACAGGAACTCAAACAGCTTCTGAAGGGCGGAGAACTCGGCTCACTGTATTTTCTGTACGGCGAGGAGCCGTATCTGACGGCGCATTATGCGGAGCGCCTGGCGGAAGCGGCGGTACCGTCCGACGATATGACGGCGGAATTCAACCGTCACGTATTTGACGGTACGGCGTTGTCTGTCGAGGCGCTCGAAGCGGCGGTGGAAGCGCTGCCGCTCATGGGAGAGCACACCTGTGTCTGGGTGAAGGATTACGATGCGGGTGCGGCCAATGCCGCTGTGACCGAACGGATAAAAGCGATTTTGCAGACGGTGTGTGAGCCGTGCGTGCTGATTTTTTCGGTAACGGCATTCACGCCCGATCTTAAGAAAAATGCCAAGTGGAAGGCGTTTCTGAAGGAAGTCGACAAGCACGGCAAGTCGGTAGCGTTTGACCGCCGTACCTCCTCCGAAACCGTGGCTCTGCTGGTGCGCGGCGCGAAAAAGCGCGGATGCACGCTGTCGAACGCGGTGGCATCTGCGATGATCGAGCAGTGCGGCGGTGAGCTGTTTCTGCTTCTCAACGAGATCGACAAGCTGTGTGCCGTTGTCGGCGAGGGCGGGGAGATCACCCGTGAGATCGTCGAAAAGGCGGCGGTGCGCCAGCTCGATGCGTCGGTGTATGAGCTGTCAAAGGCGCTTCTTTCCAAGCGCTATGACGCGGCATACGATTGCATTATGCGGTTGTTTGCCTGCGGAGAGGAGCCGATCCGCATTCTGGCGGTGCTGTCGGAAACCTATGCCGATCTGTATCGCGCCAAGGTCGCGGCGGCAGGCGGTATACAAGCGACACAGCTTGCGGAGGATTTTAACTATCGCGGACGGGAATTCCGCCTTCGGAATGCGGCGAGGGATTGCCGTTCTCTGTCGCTGTCCGCTTTGCGCAAGTGTCTGGAAACCGTGGCGACCGCCGACACGCGGATGAAAAGCAACGCGTCGTCGATGCATCGGCTGATCCTCGAGGAAACGGTGGCTCGCCTGATCGTGATTGCAAAGGAGAGCCGCTGATGGTGGAGGTCAAACAGGCGATCGTGGTGGAGGGACGCTACGATACCATCCGCCTTCGTTCGCTTGTGGAGGCGGTTATTGTACAAACAAACGGGTTTCGTCTTTTTAAGGACCGTGAAGCAATGCAGATGCTTCGCCGTCTGGCGGCGGAAAGAGGACTTGTCGTACTGACCGACAGCGATGCCGCGGGGTTTCAGATCCGCGACCATATCGCGTCCTGCATCCCTCCGTCACAGGTGATCCATGCGTATATTCCGCCTGTTGCGGGGAAGGAAGCCCGCAAGACCGCTCCCTCGAAGGAGGGCTTGCTCGGTGTGGAGGGGATGCGCGATGAGGCGCTTCTTGCCGCTCTTTCGGCGGCGGGGGTGCTCGGCGAGCCTCGCGAGGATGCTGAGCCGTTTCTCAATAAGGCCCGCTTGTATGAGGACGGCCTGACGGGCGGTGCGGACAGTAAGCGAAAACGCGAAGCGCTGTGCCGTATTCTCGACCTGCCGATCTATCTGTCTTCGTCGCGCCTGTGCGAGGTGGTGTCCGCCGCCTATACGGAGGAAGAGTACCGTCGTGCGCTGGCACAAATTGTGACTTGACAATTCACGCTTCGAAGCGTATACTCATACCATTGAATATAAGAGCTGTCTTCAGGGCGGGGTGCAAGTCCCCACCGGCGGTGAAAGTCCGCGAGCCACGCGAGTGGTTGATTCGGTGCAACTCCGAAACCGACGGTTACAGTCCGGATGAAAGAAGATGCGTGCGCCGAAAACGGTTGCGTATCGTGCGTCCTGCGTTTTGCGGGACGCTTTTTGTTTTTGAGAGACGGCGATGAAAGGATGACGGTATTTATGAAACGTACAAAGCCCGACCATCTTCGCCGAATGGCGGTCACCGCGATGCTGTGTGCGGTGGCGTATCTGATCACCTTTGTGTTTCATTTCAAGGTGATGTTTCTGACGTTTGATTTCAAGGATACGATTCTGGTGATGACCTCGCTGCTCTTCGGTCCGCTTTACGGCCTCGGCTCGGCGGCACTGGTATCGCTTCTCGAATTTGTGACCATCAGCGATACGGGGATTTACGGCTTGATAATGAATTTTCTGTCCTCGGCGACACTGGCCGGGGTTGCGGGTATGATCTATCGTTATAAGCGTAGCTTTGTCGGAGCGGTGGTCGGCCTTGTGGCGGCCGCTGTGTCGATGACGGCGGTGATGCTGCTGGCAAATTATTTCATCACGCCGTTTTATATGGGCGTGTCACAGGGAGAGGTTGCCGCTATGATCCCGACCTTGCTGTTGCCGTTCAACCTGTGTAAGGCCGTGATGAATGCCGCCGCGGTGTTGCTGTTATATAAGCCGCTGATCTCGGCACTGCGTCGGACGGGGATGATCCCGAAAAGCGACGTGTCATACCGCGTGAGCGCCAAGTCGGTGGTGCTGATGGCGGGGGCGGTGCTGTTGATGGCGGCATGCTGTGTGGTGTTGCTCGTGTGGCTGGGCGGCACGGCACAATGGTTTTGAAAAAGAAGTTGACAACGGCGAAAAATGTGGTATACTGTCATTGTTCTCAATTGAATAAACCCTTATCAAGAGTGGCGGAGGGAACAGGCCCTGTGATGCCCGACAACCTGCTGTGAACGCAGTAAGGTGCCAAATCCTGCGGGTAAAACCGAAAGATGAGACTGTTTTGATGCCGTTCGGTTTTGTCCGAGCGGCATTTTTTG
>JAFQMR010000064.1 GCA_017396175.1 Clostridia bacterium | reverse complement strand
GCACGATCACACGGTGGAGGGCGACTGGTCGCAGGCGGCGTTTTTGCTGACGGCGGGTGCGCTCAGCGGTGAGGTCTGTGTCAAGGGCCTCCGTCGCGACAGCATTCAGGGCGATCGCCGTATCGAACGCTTGCTGAACGATATGGGCGCCGATATCCGCTGGGACGGCGATATGCTTTGTTGCCGTCGAGCGCCGCTTCACGCGGTGGAGGCGGATGTGTCGGACATTCCCGATCTGGTGCCGATCCTGTCGGTAGCGGCAAGCGTCGCTTCGGGGGAGACGCGGTGGTACAATGCCGCGCGCCTGCGCCTGAAGGAAAGCGACCGCCTGCGTACTACGGCGGCGATGCTTGAGGCACTCGGCGTGACGGTGACGGAGGAAGAAGAGGCCCTTCGCATCGTCGGCGGGACGCTGCACGGCGGCACCGTGGACGGTGCAAACGATCACCGCATCGTGATGGCGGCGGCGGTCGCGGCGCTGGCGGCGGACGGTGAGGTTGTGATTACGGACAGGGACAGCGTTTGTAAAAGCTGGCCGTCCTTTTTTGAAGAGTATCGCGCAATGGGAGGCGTTGTGTTATGAGTTCACAGATCGGACAGCGGGTGAAGCTGTCGGTGTTCGGCGAAAGCCACGGTGAGATGATCGGCTGTACGCTTCAGGATCTTCCCGCAGGCGAAGCGATCGACCTTGATGCGGTCGCACGGCAGATGGCGCGTCGCGCCCCCGGTAAGGATCCGACGGCCACCCCGCGCAGGGAGTCGGATCTGCCGCGTATCGTGTCGGGCTTTTATGCGGGACAGACAACGGGTACGCCGCTGACGGCGGTGATCGTCAATGAAAATACACGAAGCGGCGATTATGCCGCGCAGGTAGCGGTGCCTCGCCCCGGTCACGCGGATTATACGGGGATGAAGCGCTACGGCGGTGCGAACGACATCCGCGGCGGCGGGCATTTCAGCGGTCGGCTGACAGCGCCCATCGTGTTTGCGGGGGCGGTATGCCGCCAGATCCTCGCGCGTCGCGGCGTCACGATCGGTGCGCACATTCTGCAGATCGGGCAGGTGTGCGACGAGCGCTTTGACGCGGTGAACGTGTCGGAGGAGACGCTGACGCGCCTGAGTGAAGCGTCGTTTGCGCTTCTTGATCCGACGAGAGAAGAGGCGATGCGTCGCGAAGTGGAGGCGGCACGGCAGAACGCCGACAGTGTCGGCGGTATCGTTGAGCTTGCCGTGACGGGACTCCCTGCGGGACTCGGCTCGCCGATGTTCGACGGTGTGGAAAATACGCTTGCGGCGATGCTGTTCGGGATTCCCGCCGTTAAGGGCGTGGAATTCGGCGACGGCTTTGCTCTCGCCTCGATGCGCGGCTCGGCGGCAAACGACAGCCAGCAATATGCAGAGGACGGCTCTCTCACGGTGCTCTCGAACCACAACGGCGGCCTGCTCGGCGGCATTACGAACGGTGCGCCGCTGATTCTGCGGGCGGTGATCAAGCCGACGCCTTCGATCGCACAGGTGCAGGCGAGCGTTGATCTGCAGGAACAAAAAAATACGACGACGGTGATTCAGGGACGGCACGATCCTTGTATCGTGCCGCGTGCCGTGCCCGTGATCGAAGCGGCGGCGGCGGTCGCGCTTCTCGATCTTTTGGAGTCGGAAGCGGGGCATAGGGACGCCTGAAGACGAGATATACGGTAAAAACGGTCTCTCTTTTGACAGAGAGGCCGTTTTTTAACGCCTTTTATTTGACATCGTTCGCGGTTGCGTTTATAATAGTAGGTATAACAGATACTGTAATCCTTGCGAGGACACACAAAGCGAAGGGAGAATACGGAATATGGAGCTTACAAAGATTCGTCAGGAGATCAACCGCTTGGATGAAGAGCTGGTGAAGCTGCTTTGCGAGCGTCTGGACTATTCGCGCAAATCGGCGGCTTATAAGCAGGAGCACGGGCTGGAGGTGTTCCACGAGGACCGTGAGCGCGAGGTGCTTGAGGCGGTCGCCGCGGCGGCGGAGTCGCTCGATAAGGACGGCTACGGCTACGGCAGTGCCAACCGTCTGATCTATTCCACCATTGTGGAGGTGTCGCGTTCTCTGCAATATAAGCTGCTCGGTGCGGGCGCAGAGCTTCGGACGGCTCTGGAAGCGGCGGAAACCACATGGGCGTTCCCCGGAAAGATCGTGTGCCACGGCGTGCGCGGCACGTTTTCGGACGAAGCGGCGAAAGCGCTGTTCCCGAACAGCGAGCCTGTGTTTGTCAATCGCCGTGAGGCGGTGATCGCGGCTGTGAAGAACGGTGAGGCGGATTACGGTCTGATCCCCATCAAGGTGGAGGCTCCCTACGAGACGATGGATTTTGTGGCGGAAAACGGATGCTATCTCGCGGCGAGGATCCACGTGCAGGCTGACGCGATCGTCAAGGGCGGCACAACGCAATTTTTCGTGATCAGCCCCGAGCTGTTGTCGATGCCCGATGCGAACCACACCACGTTGCGTTTCTGCCTGCCGCACCAATCGGGTGCGCTGTACCATACGCTCGGCCGCTTTGCGCTCGAAGGACTCAATATTACAAAGCTCGGCAGTCGTCTTCTGAACGAGCAGGATCACGTGTTCTATCTGGATTTTGACGGCAATGTGAAGAATCCCCGCACGGCGGACCTGCTGTGTGCGCTCAGCGAGGAAATGCGGGACTTTGTGCTGTTCGGTAACTATCATATTTACCGCGTGTGATCGCGGGAGCTGATTTCGGAAAGGACGACCTCGGTTGCTCAAGCTGTTTGTTTCGTTTTATAAGCCGTATATCGGTTTGTTTGTTCTGGATATGGTCTGTACAGTGCTGATGGCGGCGGTGGAGCTGGTGTTTCCCGTCGCCACTCGCTATGCCCTGAACGACCTGCTTCCGCAAGGGGCGTTTGAAGCCTTCTTTTGGTTGATGGCGGTGCTGTTTGTCGGGTATCTGTTCCGCGCGGGGCTTCAATACGTCGTCAGCTATTGGGGACATACGATGGGTGTGTTTATGGAAACGGATATGAAGCGCACCCTGTTTTCGCATATGCAAAAGCTGCCCTTCAGCTTTTACGACAAGAACCGCACGGGACAGCTGATGTCCCGCGTGACCTCCGACCTGTTTGAGGTTGTGGAGCTGGCGCACCACGGCCCTGAGGATCTGCTCATTTCGCTTATTGAGCTTATAGGTGCGATCGTCATTATGTGGACGCTGCAATGGCAGGTGGCGGTCCTGCTTCTTGTGATGGTGCCTGTGATGTTCGGCTTTACGCTGTGGCGTCGTAAGTCGATGGCGAAAAGCTCCCGCGCCGTCAAGGAAAAGATCGGTGTGATCAACAGCGACATCGAATCGAGTATTTCGGGCGCGCGGGTGGCGAAGGCGTTTGCCAACGAGCGCTATGAGGTTGAAAAGTTTGAACGCGGCAACGAGCAATACCGTTCGGCACGCCGCAGCTTTTACCGCGAAATGGCGCTGTTCCATTCGGGAATGGAGTTTTTCAGCTCGCTGTTTCAGGTGGCGGTGATTGCGCTGGGCGGCTATCTGATTTTATATGACGGTATGACCGTAACCGATCTGCTGACCTTCTCGCTGTACGTCGGCACGTTTATCGCGCCGATCCGCCGTCTGGCAAACTTTGCCGAACAATATTCTGTCGGTATGGCAGGCTTCAAGAGGTTTTATGAGCTGCTGAATACCGCCCCCGAAATTGACGATAAGCCCGATGCCGTCGTTCTCGGTGAAGTAAAGGGCGAGGTCGCGTACGACAACGTCACGTTTTCGTATAATGACGGGGAGGCCGTACTGGAAAATCTGTCGCTCGCCGTGCCGGCAGGCAAGACGGTTGCCCTGGTCGGTCCGTCGGGCGGCGGTAAAACGACGCTGTGTCATCTGTTGCCGCGCTTTTACGAAGCGACAAAGGGCCGTATCACGCTGGACGGCATCGATATCCGCGACGTGACGCTCGAGTCCCTGCGCAAAACGGTGGGCATTGTTCAGCAGGAGGTATTGCTCTTTGCGGATACCGTCCGCGAGAACATTCGCTACGGACGGCTGGACGCCACCGATGAGGAGGTCGAGCAGGCGGCCCGTATGGCGGAGATCCACGAGGATATTCTGCAGATGCCCGACGGCTACGATACCTTTGTCGGTGAACGGGGATTGCGCCTGTCGGGCGGACAGAAGCAACGGATCTCCATTGCCCGCATCTTTCTGAAAAATCCTGCGGTGCTGGTGCTTGATGAGGCCACCTCGGCGCTCGACACCGTCACCGAGGCAAAGATACAAAAGAGCTTTGAACGTCTCAGCCGCGATCGCACAACGCTGGTGATCGCGCACCGCCTGTCCACCATCCGTCACGCGGATCGCATCGTGTATATTGACGGGGACGGCATCCGCGAACAAGGCTCGCACGAAGAATTGATGGCTCAAAACGGCGCGTATGCCGCGCTGTATAATGCGATAAGGGACTGAGGTTTATGAAACGCGAATACGATGTGTTGATCGTCGGCAGCGGTGTGGCCGGCGTGTACGCCGCGCTGAATCTGGAACCGGATGTGCGTGTGCTCGTGATTTCCAAGCGTGAGCTGACGCTGTGTAACAGCTATCTGGCGCAGGGCGGCGTTGCCGCTGTGATCGACAAGGAAAATGATCACTATCGTCTCCATATTGCCGATACGCTGATCGCGGGCGGGTACCGTAACGATCTGCATTCCCTGCAGATCCTCGTCAACGAGGGCCCCGAAGACGTTCTGCGCATTATGAAGCATATGGACGTCGATTTCGACCGCGAGGGCGATCAGGTGATGATGACGCTCGAAGGCGGCCATTCCCGCCGCCGCATCCTGCATCACAAGGATTCCACGGGACGTGAAATGACCGAGAAGCTGATCGCAGAAGCACAAAAGCGAGAGAATATCGATCTTGCGGAGAATACGCAGCTTTGCTCGTTGACACCTTGTGAGGGCGGCTTCTGGGCACTGCTTTTGCAGGGAGAGGAGACGGTGCAGGTCGCGTGCTCGTATTGCATTCTCTGCACGGGCGGTATCGGCCGTGTGTATCCTTACACCACCAATTCCGCCATTGCGACGGGTGACGGTATCACCATTGCCCACGAGCTGGGAGCGACGATCCGCAACCTGCATCTGGTACAGTTCCATCCGACCGCCTTTGCGGCGGAGGCGGGACGCGAGCGGTTTTTGATTTCTGAGGCGGTGCGCGGTGAGGGTGCCAAGCTCCTCAATGCCGCTGAGGAGGAGTTTATGCATCGGTACGACGAGCGCGGAGCGCTTGCCCCCCGCGATGTGGTGTCCCGATGCATCATCAAGGAGGCGGCACGGCAGGGGAGCGAACACTTCTATCTCGACATCCGTCACAAGGGCGAGGCGTTTATCAAGGAGCATTTTCCGATGATCTACGCGCGCTGTCTCGAGGAGGGCGTGGATATCACGAAGGAGCTGATCCCCGTGTTCCCCTGTACGCACTATCTGATGGGCGGCATCGACGTCGGCATTTTTTCGAACACGTCGGTGGATCGATTGTATGCGGCGGGTGAATGTGCCCATACGGGCGTACACGGCGCCAACCGCCTGGCGTCGAATTCGCTTCTTGAGGCGCTGGTATTTTCCCGTCGTGCCACCTACGATATTGCCCGCCGTATGCGTCACGAGCAAAGCGGCGTGACGGTACCGCCGCCCGCCGTACGAAGCGGCTCGAAGCCCATTCCGAAGGGGATCCGCACGACGATCCGCAACATTATGCAAAAGGCGTGGTTTGTCGTTCCCGATTATGAGGCGGCGCGGGAGGGACTGAGCGTTGCGAATGAGATCCTGCACGACCTGTGTGTCGGGGATTATAAGCTGACGGGCGATTACATCGAGGCGAAGAGTCTCGCTACCGTTTGTACCATTATTCTGAAGGAATTGCTGGAAGAAGAGGCATAAAAAACGGACGGTCGAAAGACCGTCCGTTTTGCGTTTTGAAAGATACGTCTTGTCAATAAAAATGACCTGTGCTATACTACTTACAGCGTAATATGCAGGGTGCGTCCCGTCGGTGTATAACGGCGGCAGGTGATGCCGGTCATTTCCAGCATACGGCGGGAGGCACGCGTGGCGTCGGTGTCGTGATACTTGTCATCCAGGTAGACGATCTCCTTAATGCCCGTCTGAATGATCGCTTTGGTGCATTCGTTGCACGGGAACAGCGTGACATAGACGGTGGCACCGCGAAGAGAGCCGATGTCGGCGTTCAGGATGGCGTTGAGCTCCGCGTGACAGACGTAGAGATACTTCGTGTCGAGCGGATCACCGCTTCGATCCCAAGGCATCGCGTCATCCGCACAGCCTGTGGGCATACCGTTATACCCGAGCGACAGGATCTTATGCTCGGGGCTGACGATGCAGGCACCCACCTGTGTGGAGTTGTCCTTACTGCGCTGGGCAGACAGGATGGCGATGCCCATAAAGTATTCGTCCCAGGAAATGTAATCTTCGCGCTTCATGCGATCTCTCCTTTTGCGTGACAGCGTATTTTCCACAGTATACCATACGAAACAGGAATTGACAAGAGGAAAGGGTGTCCCTTATGACAAAACAACTTACGGCACTGCTTTTGGTGCTGTGTACGGCGTTTGCTTTGTTTGCGGGGTGCGGGGAGGTCGCGCCACCTGAGAGCGAACAACCGACCGTTCCGACAACCACCGCTCCGACGGAGCCTCCCGTGCCGACCGGCCCGCATCAGACGTATCTGAGTGAGGCGGAGATGGCGAAACTGAAGGCGGAGCGTACCGAGACGACCGATGCGCCGCCTCTGTGCATCAACGGCACCGAGGCGATCTTCGAACAGGAACGGCAGTGCTACTTCTTCTCCGTCAAGGCGGACGAAGTGTGGGAGGCGCTGACGCCGTCGGCGGAGGGCTGGCAGGTGCAGTATGTCACCGATTTTGAGTCGGAGGATAAGGTGTCCTTCGTCAAGGGCAACGAACCCGTGCTGGTGTTCCTTTATAACGATACCGCCTTTGCGACGGCGGAGGTGCTGTTTACGACGCTCCCCGTGCTGTCGATGAATACGGCCACCCTTCCTGCGGAATATACCTATCACGACGCGGGTGAGGAATACGAAAAGCGGTACGACAGCGAAGGGGAGGAGATCCCTTATGAGCCGTATGCCGCCCCGCCGACCGACCGCGATCGTCCCATCGGGGATTACGATACCTTCCTGACGATGACGCTGCTCGATGCCGAGGCACAGCAAAACGGCTACGAAAACGGTTTTACGACGATCGCGCGTGCGCACATCCGCGGCCGAAGCAGTCGGAAATACCCGAAAAACAGCTATAAGCTGGAGCTTCTTAAAGAGAAGGACGGTGTGCTGAAGGAGCGCGACGAGACATTGCTCGGTATGCGTAACGACGGCGACTGGAACTTAAACGGTATGTATGCGGAGCCTTCGAAGGTGCGCGATAAGGTGAGCGCCGATCTGTGGCTGGCACTCACCGAGGATCGCGAGACGGAGGGCTACAGCAACGGTTACCGCTGTGAATACATCGAGGTGATCATCAACGGCTATTATCACGGTCTGTACCTGATGACCGAGCGCATCGATCATAAGCAGCTCGGGTTGAAGGACGGCGACCGCCTCTATTTCTCGGAGGGTGATCTCGGCAAATGGTATACGGATTACCTTCGTACCGACGATCCCACCGACCGTGAAATCAGCGGCTATTCGCTCAAATGGCCCAAGGAATTTACGGAGCCTTACACCGAGTGGGTGGCGTTCGGCGAGTTTTGCAAGCTGATCCAGTCTACGCACGCCAAGGATTTTAAGGTGGAAGCTCCGAAGATGATCGATCTTGAAAGCCTGATGGATTATGAGCTGTTCGTGCAGGCGGTGTGCGGCGTGGATAACCTGATCCAGAACACCTATTACGTTGCCCGTCAGCAGGAGGACGGCGAATACCGCTTCTCCTTTATCCCGTGGGATATGGACCAGACCTTCGGTATGCGCTGGTCGGGGATGGATCCGCTTCTCGTGTACGAGGATTACGGCGGGGTGGAGCATCATTCCCTCAACTTCTGGGTGTCGGATATTGTCGGCAACCGCAACACGGACGGTTATGAGGATCGCATCAGGGAGCGGTATACGGCGCTTCGCAAAACGCTGTTAGACGATAAAGAAATGATCAAGCGCGTCAATCAGGCACAGGCGCTTCTGACGGAGTCGGGCGCGTGGGTGCGCAATCAACAGCGCTGGCCCGAGGGTGCCTATTCGAGCGTCAGCCGCATTCGTGGGTTTATCACCGAGCGGATGAAGTTCCTGGACGAGCAATATCTTGTGCGATAAAAGGAGACGGACAGATGGATACCGTGATGATCCGCGGCTTGCGGGTATACGCCTATCACGGCGTGAAAGAGGACGAAAAACGCAAGGGACAGCCCTTTGAGCTGGATATCGATGTGGCGGCCGATCTGCACAAGGCCTGTCAGAGCGACTGCATCGACGATGCCATCAACTATTCGTCGGTGACAAAGTGTGCCGTTCGCACGATGCTTGCGGAGAAAAACGACCTGATCGAGCGTGCCGCCCAGCGTGTGGCGGACGCGATCCTTCAGGAATTTCCCGCAAAGGAAGTGACCGTGACGCTGAAAAAGCCGCGGGCACCCGTGGCGGCGGATTTTGAGTATATGGCAGTGCGCATTACAAGGAGACGAGAGGCATGAAGGTACTGCTTGGCTTCGGCGGAAATATCGGCGATGTGAACGCCCATTTCGATGCGGCGAAGGAGGCGCTCTCGCGCCTGCCGCATACCGTTGTTTTGCGGGAAAGCACCCGTCGGAAAACGGCCCCCGTCGGCTATCTTGATCAGCCCGATTTTCTCAACAGCGTTGTGGAGATCGAGACGGCGCTCTCCCCGCAGGCGGTGCTGGGGGCTTGCCTCGGCATTGAGGCGGCCGTAGGACGTGTACGCACGTTCCGCAACGCACCGCGCGTCATCGATATCGATGTATTGCTGTGCGAGGGCTTTGAAAGCAACACCGACGAGCTGACCGTGCCGCATCCGCGGATGACGGAGCGCGAATTCGTGACGACGCCGCTTTTGGAGCTGTACCCCGACGGATGCCCGTATGAAGGGCAGTGAAACACGAACAAGGAATTAAAAAACGGACGAGCGGCTCAGGTTGCTCGTCCGTTTTTGATTGGAATGGTTTTTGGCGTCAGCGTTCACTGCCCATAAAGAAGAGGGCCATGGTGCCGGGGCCCGAATGGGAGCCGATGACCGCACCGATCAGATTGAACAGCTTCACCTTCGCACCCGTCATTTCCTCGACGTAGGCGGCGGTTTGCTTTGCCTCCTCCTCGCAGTCGCCGTGGCTGATAAACACGGTCGCCTTTGCGGGATCCTCGGTCATTGTTTCCTTCATACGCTTGGCAAGCGCCTGGAGTGAGGCGGCACGCCCGCGCACCTTGCTCATCGCGATGAGATGGCCTTCGTTGTCCACGTGGAGAACGGGCTTGATGCCGAGCAGAGAGCCCAGCACCGCCGTCGTCTTCGGCACACGTCCGCCGCGATGCAGGAACATCAGGTCATCCACCGTGAACCAGTGGCATACGTTCAGCTTATGGGCCTCCGCCCAGGCGGCGTTGTCTTCGAGCGACATACCGTTGTCGCGGTTATCGGCAAGGAAATGGAGCAAAAGGCCCTGGCCCATCGACGCGCACAGCGAGTCGACAACGATCACGCGACGGTCGGGGTATTTTTCGGACAGCTCCTCCGCCGCCTGATTCGCCGACTGGCAGGTGCCCGACAGCCCGCTCGAAAAGCTCAGATGCAGAATGTCCTCGCCCGCTTGCAGGATCGGTTCAAACATCTCCACAAAGCGAAAGGCATTCGCCTGGTTTGTGGTGCACGATTCTTTTTGACGCATGCTCGCGTAAACCTCCGCAGGAGGGATCTCCTGATGCGGGCCTTCAATGTATTCCTTGCCCTTCATCACAAAGCCGAGCCCGACATAGGCGATGTTGCGTTCCTCGTAATACGAATAGGGGAGATCGCAGGTGGTCTCCGTAGTCAGCCGATATGCCATACTGTGTTCCTCCGATACTGTCGAAATTTGCGAATCAAAAACCTCTTATCTAGTATTGAATACCATATTACAGCAGGTTTGTTGATTTGTCAAGGTAAATGTATCGCAAAGTTTGCTTTATTTTGCAAACAGGGTGCGCAGGAGCGCCGAAGCCTGTTCGCCGTCAAAGCCGCCGGGGACGCGGGCGTAATGCGGCAGAGAGGAAAAGCGCCGATCGTAAACGGCAAGCTGTTCGTCGGTCATCGTAACCTCGACGTCGGTCAGCGTCTGCAATATATGCCGAAGGCGTTCCTCGCCGCCGCAGAAGCCGAGCATCCGCTCATAGCGCTCTGGAACGGCTTCGCGTGCACAATCCAGCAGGGCGGGGAGAAACACGGCGCACGCCTGCCCGTGCGGGATACCGTGGTCTTCGGTGAGAACGTAGCCCATCGGGTGGGGGAATGCGGTGCCGCAGGTATTGAGCACCGCCCCTGCGAGAAGCGCGCCGTCGAACAGGCGGTCGCGGCCGTCCTTGTCGGGAAGCTCCGTGTCGCAGAGTTCGGCCAGTCCGTCGGTGAGAAGCGGGAGCGCCTGCTCGGCAAACAACGAGGACAGCGCGTCGCACGTCGGATTCAAATACCCCTCCACCGCGTGGCACAGTGCATCGAGCGCCGTGGAGACGGTGACCGAACGGGGCATCGTATCGGTGTAGCGAGGATCGCAAAAGGCGATGCGGGCATAACAGCGCGGCGATTTGACCGAGCGCTTTTTGCCGTGATCGTCGGTGATGACAGCAACCGCCGACACCTCACTGCCCGTACCCGCTGTGGTACCGCATACCATCAGCGGCATCGGATCGCGTTTCAGCTCTCCGCGAAACAACGCTTCGGGATCGACGATAAAATGCTTGCTCATCCACGCGACTGCCTTGGCGGCATCCATCACCGAGCCGCCGCCGATCGCCAGAAGCGAATGGGCTCCTGCCGCTTCCGCGGCATCCGCCGCCGCACGGCATTCCGCAATGGTGGGGTTCGGCGAGATGCCGGGGAATACCGTCGCTTCCACGCCGGCCGCCTTCAGCGAGGTAAGCGCATCCTCCAGCGCTCGGTTTTGTTGTGCGGAGGATGCCCCCGTAAGAATAAGACAACGCTTGCCGAAGGCGGCGGCTCGTGTGCCGACCTCCTGCAGTGCGCCCTCACGGCGGATGACTTCAACAGGCATATGAAAACGAATCGTGTTCATACGTTCAGACGCTCCTTTAAGAAAAGACTTGCACTTTTGACGAAAAAAAGGTATGATATATTTGTATAAGTATTTATATATGTAAGCAGAGACTACGTTATCAGTATACCAACTCTTGTGAAAAACTGCAAGAGAAAAACGGCGGTTTTCTGCGGCGGAAGGGAGCGACGCGGTGTGCGGTGGTTTCGTTGGGGCGATATGATCCCCGCAGGCGTCGTGTTGCTGACAGCGGTGGTGATGGCGGTGCTGTGGATGACGGCGCCGCAAGGAGCGTTTGTGAACGTGCAGACGCCCGACGGTACGCATCGTCTGTCACTGAACGAAAACAGCCGTCTGCCGCTGGAGAGCAACGGTTATCGTTTGACGATTGTCGTACGGGACGGACGCGTGTTTGTGGAGGATACGACCTGTCCCGATCGGGTGTGCTGTCAGACGGGTGCTGTTTCCCGCACGTCGGAATCCATCGTTTGTGTACCTGCGGCCGTGATCGTGACGGTTGAAGGAACGGCGGACGAAGCGGCACCCGATGCGGTAGCGCGGTGAGGAGGGGAACGGCGGTGAAACGTAAGCTCTCTGCGGCGTCCCACGTGACGCTGATCGGCTTGCTCGGTGCGGCGGCCATGGTGCTGTCGTGGCGTGAAAATACGTTGCCGCCGCTTCCCGTGGCGGGGGCGCGGCTCGGACTGGCGAACGTGGCGGTGACGGCGGCGATCGCTTTGCTCGGTGCGCCGAGCGGCGCGGCGGTCGGCGGCATCAAGGTGGCGTTTGCGTTTCTGACACGCGGTGCGACGGCCGCTCTGATGGCTTGCGGCGGAACATTGTGTGCCGTTTTTGTGACGGTGCTGCTGTTGCCGCTTTACCGCCGTGAACGGTTGACGTTTGTCGGCGTGAGTGTAGCGGCATCGGCGGCGCATTCACTCGGTCAGCTCGGTGCGGCG
>JAFQMR010000063.1 GCA_017396175.1 Clostridia bacterium | reverse complement strand
TGGCTCTTGTCATCGCGCTGGCACCCGGTACGAAGAGCATTATGTCGCTTGTTGAAAATGCATGGGGCCTGTTCGGCGCGGCTTTCGGCCCGACGATCATTCTGTCGTTGTTCTGGAAACGCTTCAATTTTAAGGGTGCTGTTGCAGGTATCTTTGTCGGCGCGCTGGTGGATATCCTCTGGCTGACTTTGCTCAACGACGGCTTCGGTCTGATGCAGCTTGAGAACCCCGTCGGTATTTATGAGATCCTGCCCGGCTTTGTTTGCGGTATGGCGGCGGCTGTTATCACGACGCTCTGCACCAAGAAGCCTTCGGCAGAGGTTGAAAAGCTGTTTGATGACGCTGTTAATTACGCGGATTGATTTGGCAAAAAAAGGAGATACCTGTTCGCAGGTATCTCCTTTTTAATAAAATGTGAAATATCTCTTGACTTTTTTGTCGTTTTTTCTTATAGTGGTATCTGTTCTCTATATAAATATTATATAGGGGTGCATCTAAGGCAAAAACCATACAGCCGTATACAGATATCTGCCGCAGTCACCGTTACGGATGGCTGTGAAAAACCCTTTGCGGAGGGCAGAGTCCAAGGTACGGCGGTTTCACGGCCGATGATGGCGACTTCGCTGTCTACGCGAAACTTCAGACGCATCGCGTTGCCTGTAATGATTAAGGCGTGGTGCGACCGCAAAGGGGGATGCATAGTAATGAAGGATATTATTACACTTAAGGACATCGCTGTCTCGTTTGACGGAGAGACGATACTCGACGGACTCGATCTGAGTATCCATGATGGAGAATTCGTGACGTTGCTGGGACCTTCGGGCTGCGGCAAAACGACGACGCTGCGCATTATCGGCGGCTTCATCACTCCCGACCGCGGCGATGTCTTTTTTGGTGATCAGCGCGTCAATAAGGTGCCGCCGCACAAACGTCGTGTCAATACGATCTTCCAGCGTTATGCGCTGTTTCCGCATCTGAACGTTTATGAGAATGTGGCGTTCGGTATGCGCGTGCAGAAGAAGTCGAAGGCGGAGATCGCCGAAACGGTGGAAAAGATGCTGGCGCTTGTCAACCTTAAAGGCTTTGAGAAGCGTGCGGTGTCGACGTTGTCGGGCGGTCAGCAACAGCGCGTGGCGATCGCCAGAGCGCTTGCGAATAATCCGCGCGTGTTGCTTTTGGACGAGCCGCTTGCGGCTCTTGACCTCAAGCTCCGCAAGGATATGCAGGTGGAACTGAAGAACATTCAAAAGAGTCTCGGTATTACGTTCGTGTACGTGACGCACGATCAGGAAGAGGCGCTGTCGATGTCGGATACCGTCGTTGTGATGGATGGCGGCCGTATTCAGCAGATCGGTACACCGACCGATATTTACAACGAGCCGCAAAACGCCTTTGTGGCCGATTTCATCGGCGAGAGCAACATTCTCGACGGCATTATGCGCGAGGATTATCTTGTCGAATTCTTCGGTAAGACCTTCCGTTGCGTCGACTGCGGCTTCGGGAAGGATGAACCCGTGGACGTGGTAGTGCGTCCCGAGGATATCGATATTGTGGAGCCCGAAAAGGGTGACCTGATCGGTCGTGTGACCAACATCACCTTCAAGGGCGTGCATTATGAGATCATCGTCGATGTGAAGGGCTTTAAGTGGATGATCCAGACGACCGATTTTCATGCCGTGGACAGCGTGATCGGTATTATGATCGATCCGCAGGAGATCCAGGTTATGAAAAAATCCGAGTATTCCGGTATGTACGGTGATTACAGCTCCTTCTCCGAAGAGTTTGATGAGCTGGCCGATCCCGAGGCGGAGAACGGAGCGGCGCAATGAAGAAGAAGACAACGGCGCTTGCCGCCCCGTTCGGCATCTGGATGGCGATTTTTACCATCGTGCCGATCGCGATGGTGCTGTGGTTCGCATTCACCGATGCGAACGGACAGTTCACCCTTGCCAACGTGCAGGAGATCTTTGCGTTTGATCCGAGCAAAGGGGAAACGCTGTGGGAGGATTCCTTTGTCAGCACGATCCTGTATTCGCTTTGGCTCGGATTTTTGACGACGGTTATATCGCTTATCATTGCCTATCCGCTCGCGTTTTCCATTTCCCGTGCCACCGAGCGTGTACAGCTGACGATGGTGATGCTCGTGATGCTTCCGATGTGGATGAATTTTCTGCTTCGCACGCAGGCGATCAAGAGCCTGCTGTCCGAATCGGGACTTCTCAACCAGTTCATCGGATTATTCGGCTTCGGCCCGCTGGAAATTCTTAACACCGATGCGGCGATCGTGATCGGTCTTGTGTACGATTTTCTGCCGTATATGATCCTGCCGCTTTATTCCGTGATGGTCAAGATCGGCAAAAGTGAGATCGAAGCGGCCCAGGATCTCGGTGCCAATACGTTTTCGGTGTTTCGCCGTGTGGTATTGCCGCTGTCCGTGCCGGGCATTCTCAACGGTATTACGATGGTGTTTGTGCCGTCGGTCAGTACGTTTGTCATTTCGACCTTGCTCGGCGGCAGTAAGCGTATGATGATCGGTGACGTGATTGAAAGTATGTTTGTCGGTGAGGCGCCTAATATGGGTGTCGGTTCGGCACTGTCCCTTGTACTGATGGTGCTTATTTTTCTCTGTATGGCGTGCACACGTCTTGTGGACAAGAGTGACGACTATGAGAAGGGAGGGCTTACGCTGTGAAAACGCTCTCCAAAATTTATAACATCATCATTTTTGCGATTTTGTATTTCCCGATCGTTATGGTGATCGTCTTTTCGTTCAACAGCGCACGTTACACGCCGATGGAATGGAAGGACTTTTCGTTCCAATGGTATGAGCTGCTGTTCCAAAACGAGGAGATTCTGTCGGCGCTTTCGGTGACGCTGGAGGTGGCGCTGATTTCTACGCTGGCGGCAACGTTGCTCGGTACGACGGCGGCCATCGGTATTCACGCGATGAATAAAAAGCTTCGCTCGGCCATGCTGACGATCAACCATTTTCCGATGGTCAATCCCGAAATCGTGACGGGCGTGGCGTTTATGCTGCTGTTTGTGGCGCTTGCCGTGGTGTTGCCGCTGTTTAAGCCCGGGTTCTTTACGCTGTGTATCGCGCATATTACCTTCTGCACGCCCTACGTTGTGCTCCAGATCATGCCCAAGCTCCGTCAAATGGACCGTCATTTGTTCGAAGCGGCATTGGATCTCGGTTGTACGCCGTTCCGTGCCTTTGTGAAGGTGATGGTTCCCGAAATTCTTCCCGGTATTCTGACGGGTGCGCTGATGGCATTCACGATGTCTCTTGATGACTTTGCGATCAGCTATTTCACCTCGGGATCGTCGGCGCAGACTTTGTCCGTGACGATTTATTCGATGGTCAAGCGTCCCGTAACCCCCGAGATCTATGCGCTTTCCACGCTGATGTTCGGTACGGTGCTGGTGCTTCTGGTGCTGGCGAATATCGGTCAGATCCGCGACATTGCAAGCCGTAAAAAGAGGGCGCGGTAATTTTGTACGGAGAGGCAGGAATGCAATTTTGAAACGATGGTTAGCGGTACTGCTTTGTGCGGTGCTGATATTGCAGATGACCGCTTGCTCGGCTCCCGTGACATCGGAAGAGGAGTCCGAAGAGGAGGAAGAGGTTGTCTGGGATTGGGAGAGTCTGCCTGCCGCCGAAAAGACGGGGGTGACACTCAATGTGTACAACTGGGGCGAATACATTGACGACGAGATCGTAGATGTCAACCGCGCCTTTACGCACCTGACGGGCATTGAAGTCAACTACAAGACCTTCGATAGCAACGAGGATATGTATGCACTCCTCAGCTCGGGGGCGGCGGATTATGACGTGGTGATCCCGTCGGACTATACGATCGGTAAGATGATCGAGCATGATATGCTGGCGCCCTTGAACTTTGATCATATTCCTAACTATAAGTACATCGATGATCAGTATAAGGATCTGCTGTATGATCCCGAGAATACCTATTCCGTACCGTATACCTGGGGCGTAGTCGGCATCTTCTACAATACGAAGTATGTGGATGAGGCGGATCTGGAGCAGGGTTGGGAGCTCCTGTGGGATGAAAAGTACAGCGGACGCATCCTGATGATCAACAACCCACGTGATGCGTTCGGCATTACTCAGAAGATGCTCGGGTATTCCCTCAACTCCACCGATGAGGAGGAGCTGTGGACGTGCTACGAAAAGCTTAAAGAGCAAAAGCCTCTTGTGCAGGCGTATGTGATGGATCAGGTGTATGACCGTATGATCAACAATGAGGCGTGGATCGCGCCGTATTATAACGGAGATGCCTGTATTATTATGGATGAAGAAGAAGGAAACCCCGATGTGGATTTCTTTGTCCCCGAGGAAGGAACAAACTTTTTCGTTGATGCGATGTGCGTGCTGAAAAACAGCAAGCATAAAGCAGAGGCGGAGGCGTATATCAATTTTATGTGCATCCCCGAGGTGGCGTATGCCAACGCGGAATATATCGGGTATTCGTCGCCGCATACAGCGGGACGTGAGATGCAGGATGAAGAGCTTCGTAACGATCCCGTGTACTATCCGAAGGAGGATGTGCTGGATCGTTCGGAGGTGTATATCACGCTCCCCGAGGAAACGAATCAGTATGTAGCGGATCTGTGGTTAAAACTGAAACGATAGGAGAGAGGCTTTATGTTGACAACCTTGAAGAATGATCGCCTGACGGTCACCGTGAGTTCGTGCGGCGCTGAGCTGCAGAGCATTGTGTCTGCGGACGGCGTGAGCTATCTGTGGGACGGTCATGCGCCGTATTGGAACCGCCGTTCGCCCGTGCTGTTTCCGATCATCGGCGCTCTGCGTAACAACGCGGCTACCTCCGCGCAAGGCGACATCCGCTTGGCAAAGCACGGCTTTTGCCGCAGCGCTCCCTTTGAGGTCGTGAGCGAAAGCGAGACGTCGGTGACCTATCGGTATACCGATAACGAGGAGACGCGAAAAGCGTATCCCTATGCCTTTGAGTTTTGTGTGACGCATACGCTGTGTGATGATACGCTGAAAACAACGTACACCGTAACGAATACAGGGGAGCATACGTTGCCGTTCTGCGTCGGCGGTCACCCCGCCTTCAACGTGCCGCTGACGGAAGGGGAAGCCTTTACCGACTATGCGGTCGAATTTGAGCAGGAGGAAACGGCCGACTGTCCGCTGATCGATATGAACACCTGCCTGATCGCGGATGCGACGTATAATCGCTTGCTTACGAACGAGAAGAGCTTCCGTTTGAATCATGTGCTGTTTCGCGGTGATGCACTTGTGTTCGAAAATCTGAAATCGAAGCGTGTGAAGCTTGTCTCGTTGAAAAGCGGTCGCGGCGTGGAGATGGATATCGGGAACTTCCCTGTATTTGCGGTGTGGACGATGGTGGACGATCAGCCGTTTGTTTGTTTTGAACCGTGGCAGGGCGGTGCTACACGCGACAGTGAGGACGATGTGTTTGAGCATAAGAATCATATGGTGAAGGCGCTTCCCGGCTCGACACACGAGTTTTCGTTCTCTGTGAGGATGTTTTAATGGTTAAGGCGGTTTTGTTTGATCTCGACGGAACGCTTGCCGACACGTTGCAGGACTTGTGCGATGCCGCGAATGCCGTGCTGACGGCGAACGGATTTCCGACACACGATACGGAGGCGTACCGTACCTTTGTCGGCAACGGTGCAAAGAATTTAATGATGCAGTCCTCTGGCGTGACGGAGGACGAGCGGTTGGAGTCGCTGTATCGGGCTTTTTTAAAGCAATACGATGCGCATTGCCTCGATAAGGTGACGCCCTATGACGGCGTGCTTGCAACGCTGGACAGCTTGACGGCCAAAGGGTATCGCCTCGGTGTGGTGACCAATAAGCCTCACGAGCAGGCAGAAAAGATCGTTTCTCACCTGTTCGGCAATCGATTCGGTTGTGTATTCGGCAACCGTCCCGACAGCTATCCTCGAAAACCCGAACCGACGGTTGTACGTTTGGCGGCAAAGGCGCTTTCGGTAAAAACGGAGGAATGCGTATTTGTCGGCGATTCGGATGTGGACGTTGTCACGGCACATAATGCAGGGATTCCCTGTTACGGTTGCGCCTTTGGCTTTCGCGGAGAAGAGGAGCTTTTAAAGGCGGGAGCGGACAGCATTGTATATTCTTTCACCGAACTTCAAAAAATAGGTTGATTTTTGAGTAAAAATACAGTATACTGAAATTTGTAATTCTGCGGTTGTGTGAAATGACCGCATAAAAGGAGATTTTCATTATGAAAAAGTATGCAAGACTTCTGGCAGCGATGCTCGCTGTCGTCATGATGGTGTTCTGTTTCGCCGCTTGCGGCGCGCCGGCCACCGAACCCACCGACACGGAGACTCCGAACGAGCCTGCGGCGAACCTGAACCTGCAGACCGAGGGCGTGCTTGTGATGGGCACCAACGCCGAATTCCCGCCCTTCGAGTATGAAGAAGGCGGCGCGGTTGTCGGCCTCGATGCTGAGATGATGCAGGAAGCGGCAAAACGCATCGGCGTTACGCTGGAAATCAAGAATATGGCGTTTGACTCTCTGCCTGAGGCCCTGAACGCGAAGGAGATCGATTGCATTGCGGCAGGCCTGACGGTCAGCCCCGACCGTGAAGAGGTTATGGCGTTCACGGACGGCTATTACACGGCGATGCAGACCATCATTGTGAAGAAGGACAGCGACATTACGGCGGCTGACGGCCTGACCGACAAGAAGATCGGTTGCCAGAGCGGCACCACCGGTCAATGGACGGCTGAGGATTACACCGATGTTGCGAACATCGTTCCCTTTGCGAACGGCGCTCTGGCGGTCGAAGCGCTGATCAACGGCCAGGTGGATGCGGTCATCATCGACAACAACCCCGCGAAGGAGTATGGCACGCAGTACGGCGATCAGGTCACCCTGATCGAGAATCAGTTTGAGGCGGAGACCTATGCGGTTGCTGTCGCGAAGGACAACACCGCGCTGTGCGACGCGATCAACAACGCGATCAACGATATGAAGGCGGACGGCACGTTCGACAAGATCGTTGAGAAGTACATCAAATAAGTCTTTTTGGAACGCATCCGAAAGCCGACTGCTCGACGGTCGGCTTTCGGTTTGTGTGTTTGTA
>JAFQMR010000062.1 GCA_017396175.1 Clostridia bacterium | reverse complement strand
CCGCCGAGCGTTTCCTCCAGAATCGAAAGCACCAGCTCAAAACGGGGACTGAGTACCGCCGCGTGGCGCTTCATATACTCACGGATACCGTCCGCTGTCTTGAAATAGCGTACATGGCGGAGCATATTCAGCTTATCGTGACCGATCGTCTGCACGGTCATACGGCTCTTAATATCGGCGATATTGCGCACCGACGCCGCCAGCACGGCCACACCCGCACCGGGGAAGCTGATCTTCGAGGTGGAGGTGAATTCCACAAAGAGATCCTCCGTACCCTCGCGGTGTGCTTCCTCGAAGATGTTGAGAAGGGTATCCTGTTCTTCGCCGAGGTGATGCACACAATAGGCGTTATCCCACATCACGCGGAAATCGGGAGCCGCCGGCTTCAGCGCCGCGAAACGGCGTACCGTGTCATCCGAGTAGGTGATGCCGTCGGGATTCGAATACATCGGAACGCACCAGACACCCTTGACCAGCGGATCCTTCACAAGCTCCTCGATCTGATCCATATCGGGGCCGTTCTCGGTCATCGGCACGGGAAGCATCTCGATACCGAAATACTGCGTTACGGCAAAGTGGCGATCGTATCCGGGCGACGGGCAAAGGAACTTTACCGCACCCTGACGGCTCCACGGCTCATGTCCGCACACGCCCTTGGTGTACGCCGTTGCGATATAATCAAACATCATATTCAAGCTCGAGTTGCCGCCTACAATGACATTGTCGGGCTCAACGCCGAGCAGCTCGGCAAACAGCACCTTTGCTTCGGGGATGCCGTCCAGCAGACCGTAGTTGCGGGTATCAAATCCTGTCTCCGTCAGATACATATCCTTGGACGTCAGACTCTCCAGCATCGGGAGCGACAGGTCGAGCTGCTCCGCGCCCGGCTTACCGCGGGACATATCCAGTCGCAGGTCCTGCGCCTTATACTCTTCGTAGCGGCCCTTCAGCTCTTGCAGACGCGCCGTCAGCTGTTCGTTTGTGGCCGTTTTCAAATTCCCTTTCATACTCGTGTCACCTCATAAAGCTCTCATTCTTCGTAAACTTTACCCATTATAGCGAACTCCGATCCGTTTTACAAGTTCTTTTTTTATTTCTTGCAAAAAATATTCGAAAATCGCCCGGTTTTGTCACAATACACCGCTAAAAATGGGCAAAGGGGCATTTGAATGTTCAAAAGCCCCGTTTTTTTCAGTATATTCCTTTTTCTTCACAGCCGTGACAACGCCAAAAAAGCGGAGATGCCTTTTGAAGACATCTCCGCTTCGAATGGTTTTGTTATGCAAGGAGAGGCTTGAGGCCTTCGGACAGCACCGCTTTCTGCGCCTCCGCTTCCGCAAGATCCTTGCCGAGAGTGGTGAAATAGGTCTTGATCTTCGGCTCGGTACCCGACGGACGAACGATCACGGTCGCGCCGCCCTCCAGACCGTAGACAAGCACATCCGCCGACGGCAAGCCTGTTTCCTCGGTCTTCGTATAGTCGGTTACCTTGACGACCTTGTAGCCGCCGATTTCCGCAGGCGGTTCGTTACGGAGAGAGGCCATAATACCCGCCATCTTATCCATACCGCTGAGTCCCGGGAACTCAAACGAATCGACCTTGTTGAGGTAACGACCGTATTTCGCGTAGATCGCTTCAAGACGCTCCTTGACCGACGAACCGATGGAACGGTAATACGCCGCCATCTCGCAGATCAACATCGAGCCGATCGCCGCATCCTTATCGCGAACATAAGGTCCTGCAAGATAGCCGTAGGATTCCTCAAAGCCGAGGATGAAGCGCTCGACCTCACCCGCCGCTTCCAGGTTCGCGATCTGATCGCCGATCCATTTGAAGCCCGTAAGGACATTACGCATTTCAACGCCGTAATTCGCGACCACTGCATCGGCAAGCGGCGTAGACACGAGGCTCTTCACCGCGACGGGGTTCTTGGGCATGGTTCCCTTTTCGATGCGGCCCTCGCAGATATAATCCAGAAGCAGTACGCCGACCTCGTTGCCCGACACCAGCTCATAAGAGCCGTCCGGACACTTCATGGCGATACCGACACGATCAGCATCGGGATCGGTCGCCAGCATCAGATCGGCACCCGTCTTTTTTGCCAGCTCCAGACCGAGCTTGAGCGCCTCATAAATCTCGGGGTTCGGATAGGGGCAGGTCGGGAAATTACCGTCGGGATCCTTTTGTTCGGGAACAACGGTAATATCCTCGATGCCGATATCCGACAGCACGCGCATCACAGGCACCAGACCGGAGCCGTTGAGCGGCGAGTACACAAGCTTCAAGCCGGCCGTCTTGCACAGGCCGGGACGCACCGAGCACGCCTTGATCGCGTCGTACAGCGCTTCCTTACAATCATCACCGACGTACGCGATCAGTCCCGCCGCCATGGCGTCCTCAAACGCCATCGTCTTGGCACCGTTCAAAATGTCGGTGTTTTGAATCTCGGCATATACGACTGCCGCCGCATCGTCCGTCATCTGGCAACCGTCGGGACCGTACGCCTTGTAGCCGTTATATTTTGCGGGATTGTGAGAGGCGGTCACCATCACGCCCGCGTTCGCCTCATAATAGCGCGTTGCAAAGGAAAGCGCAGGAACGGGCATCAGCGCATCGTACAAACGGACCTTAATGCCGTTGGCAGCCAGCACACACGCCGTTTCCTTGGCGAACACATCCGAGTTGATGCGGCTGTCGTAAGACACCGCGACCAGTTGATTGCCGCCCTGAGTTTTCACCCAATTTGCAAGGCCCTGCGTCGCTTGACGCACAACATAGATATTCATACGGTTGGTGCCTGCACCGAGGACACCGCGAAGGCCCGCCGTACCGAACTTCAGCGCTACAGCGAAGCGATCCTTGATCTCCTCTTCGTTGCCCTCGATCGAACGGAGCTCTGCCGTCAACGCGGCATCCTCCAATTCCGTCTCCAGCCAACGAGTATACTCGTTCATGTACATAGTGCTTCCCCCTGCCTTTTTATTATGGTAGTCGCATATGTCTGCTTAATTATACTATATCCTATTTTTTTTCAAATGTCAACGACCGATCACTGTTTGACGACCAGCGTACCGATCGTCACCACATCGGGATGCGACACGGTCACACGGCAGGTTTGCGCCTGCTCCGACACGATCCAGCGCTTCAGCTCGACAAATGCGCCTTCGGTACCGCATACCGACGCGGTCACAACCGTATCGCCGATCTGTACCGTCACCGCTGTCTGAGCAAGCACATCCGTATCCGACCGCACCGACAGCGTCACGGAGGCTTCTCCCGCCTCCAGTGCCACCTCATATACATCGGTCGGCGTCGGCTGTTCGCAGACCAGCCGCACCGTCAGCGCGCTGTCATCGCGCACAACGGGGTAGCGCGGTACGCACCCGTTTGCCGCATAGTCACGGAAGGTGTTGGTACGCAGGATCCACGAAAGAATATTCGAGGCACAGCGTTGCAGTTCGCCGCGCGTGATATAGCCGCTTTCAAGCCCCTCCAGAATGCTCTGAGACTTTGTTTCGGCATCGGCGCACACCATATAGACGTCGTTTTCCGCACGCACCATTGCCTGCAACAATGCGCCGTTCCCCTCGCTTCCGGAGCTCAGGTTGCATTTGGCCCACCAGTCGGTCATCACAAAATTCTCAAAGCCCCATTCACGGCGAAGCACCGTTGACGTGAGATCGTAGCTCGACGCCGTCCAGTAGCCGTTCACGGGATTGTAGGCAGTCATCACCAGCACATTTTCGCCGTGTCTGACCGCCAGTTCAAACGGCTTCAGATACAGCTCGCGGAGCGCACGCTCGGACACCACCGTTTCGGTGCCGTAGCGGTTGGTTTCCTGATTGTTGCCGCAGAAATGCTTGATGGTTGCATAGACATCGCTGTTTGCAAGGCCGCGCGTCACCGCCGCCGCCATCATACCCGTCAGGAACGGATCCTCCGAAAAATACTCAAAATGCCGTCCGCACAGCGGATGGCGATGCAGGTTGATACCGGGGCCGAGCAACGCATCCACGCGATAGCGCTTCAGCTCCTCGCCCACGTGAGAATACAGCTCCTCTACCGCCTGTTCGTCCCACGTGCAGGCAAGCAACGTACCGTTCGGAAGCGAGGACGCTTTCTCACCGCTGTCCAGACGCACGCCCGACGGGCCGTCCGTTACACAGCAAACGGGAATGCCGAAATTCGACAGGCGCTCCGTCTGGCCGCCGAGGGCACCGCCCGTACCCGGGGTTGCCTTCGGGCTGTTCATCCCCTCGCCGCAACACAACGCCGCCAGATCACCGTCGGTCAGCTGTGCCAAAAACGTCTCAAGCGAGCACTTGTCCTCCGCTACATCAAGGAGCTTCAACCCGCGGTCACCCGTATAATCGATCGACGGCGGGCGTCGAGAGGCCACACGCTCCTCCGTGGGAGTCGTGCGAAGCGGGACGGGACGGCGGCACATACGACGTTCGCCGTTCTCCTCCGTCGCACACAGACGTTCAAAGGGCGTCACGGGCGCCAGCACCTCTTCAAGTGTTTGCAATACCGTCAGTTCCTCCACCGTATAGGAGAACACCTTCGGAGCCGAACGGACATCGGTGCCGACATAAAGCGCATACTCGCCCGCTTCCAGCACATACGACGAACGATGTCCCGTTACGCCGCCGTCATCGTACGCCGCCATATCCGCCAGTGTACAAGCGACCGACAGCGTTTGCTCTTCATTCGGAGCAAGCGCCTTCGTTTTGGCAAACGCCACCAGCTTTCTCGACGGGGTACCGAGCAGACCGCACGGGGTTTCGGCATAGACCTGCACGACCTCGCGTCCGACACGGCTTCCGACATTTTTAACCGTCGCGGTCACCGTAAAGACGCCGTGTGTTTCGACGACCTCCGCCGTCATCTCGAAGCGGGTATACGTCAAACCGAAGCCAAACGGGTATTGTACCGCATCCTTCGCAAAGGTTTCAAAATAGCGATAGCCGACGTAGATATCCTCCGCATAGCAGTTTCTCTCACGGTCGCCGAAATTCGCCGATGACGGATAATCACCGAGCGCATAGGCCACGGTATCGGACAACTTGCCCGAAGGAGCTTCCCGTCCGCTGAGCAGATCGGCAAACGCATCGGCTCCCGCCATACCGCCCTGCCAGATATATAGCAGAGCGCTCACCGCGTAACGCTCCATAAACGAAGTGTCGATCAGGTTGCCGACGTTCAGCGCCACGATCACACGGGAAAAGCGGGCCGTCACCACAGCAAGGAGGCGCTCCTCCTCCGCTGTGAGGCGATAGCTTCCTTCCTCGTCGGCGTTGTCGTGATCCTCGCCCGCCGTACGGGCAAATACGATCAGCGCCGCATCATTACGCGCGGCCGCCTCTTCCGCTGTTTGTTCATCGATCGGCATCTCCTCCTGAAACCACGGCTCCGATGCCCATTTACCGCCGCCGTCCTCAAAGGGATGCTCCTCCACCCACGCCTCATACAGCGCCGCCAGCGTCTCATCGATCACGAGATCGCGGTTATCGCGAAGCGACTCGATGGTACAGGGTTCTTTATCGATATGTACCAGCCCTCCCGAGCCCGTACCGCTTTTATAGTAAAACGTCTGTGCGCGGCCGAACACGGCAAGACGCGTACCGCTGCTGAGCGGCAACACATCGCCTTCGTTTTTTAACAGGACAGCACCCTCTGCCGCCAAACGACGACACAACGCATACGTATCCATAGACCATTGCTCCTTTTGCTGAGATATGTATATATAGTGTAGTATAATTGGGAATCTTTCGCTTGTCAAGAACGCTTGGGTGTGATATGATATTTTTACAAAAAAGGAGGTAACCTCTATGAGCGATTCCCGTTTCAAATGGCCTGTCACACCGCAGGCTAACGCCGCAAACCTTGTGAGCGGCTCCTGTTACCGTTTTTCCGTTCTGACACCGTCCCTCCTTCGTCTGGAATACGCCCCGAGCGGCGTGTTTGAAGACCGTGCCAGTCAGGCGGTATTTCACCGTGATTTTGATGCCTGCCCGTTTTCCGTGCGGATGCAGGGCAATAAGCTCCTGATCGAAACCGACACTCTTCTGCTGTGCTACCGCGAAGGATGTCCTTTCTCCGAAGATACGTTGTCGGTCACGTTGAAGGCGGAGCCCGGCACGACATGGCACTTCGGCGAAGAGATCGAAGGGCTCGGCGGCACAGTACGCACGCTCGATTGTGTGGACGGTGCCATGCCGCTCGGTGACGGCGTTTGCTCCCGCCGCGGTATTGCCGTGCTGGACGACAGCCGCTCCATGCTCCTCGGCGAGGACGGCTGGGTAGAGGTCCGCCCCGACGGAGCCACCGATCTGTACATTTTCGCCTACGGCTACGATTACCGCGGAGCGGTGCGTGACCTGATGCGCCTGACGGGCGTGCCTCCCCTGCTTCCCGCCTATGCCCTCGGCAACTGGTGGAGCCGCTACCACGCGTACTCCGCCGACGAATATCTGCAGCTGATGGACCGCTTTGAGGAAGAACAGATCCCGTTTGCCGTCGGAGTCGTCGATATGGATTGGCACGTGACCGAGATCCCCGAGCACCTGCGCGAACAGGAAGAACGCGTCAGTGACGGCTGGACAGGCTACAGCTGGAACCGCGAGCTGTTCCCCGATTACAAAGCGTTCCTGAAGGCGCTGAAGGATCGCCACCTCAAAACGGCATTGAAT